>JANNQY010000257.1:0-9440 GCA_031400995.1 Lysobacteraceae bacterium | reverse complement strand
GCCAGATCGGCCGCGAGCATGGCGACGACCTGGACTGCTCGCAGGAGCCGCCAACGTCGGGGCGGGCCGCCCACGGGAGTCGGGGCGACGGTGACCTCGGGCGGACGTGTGAGCGTGTCTGTCACAACGCGGGACGGCCACGCCAGCGTGGATTCAGTGAGCTATCGCATCGTGCGCGCTTGGCGGCTGGCAGTGGTGGAACGCATCCAGAATGGCCTGATGGCGCCAGCGCAGGCGGCCTTGGGCGATCAGTTCGTCATGCCTGATCTGCCGCAGATGGAAGCGGTGGCCTGGCCGATGCTGCAGCAGCGTCCGCTGCATCTACTGCCGCGCAAGTTCGCCAGCTGGGAGGCGCTGCTCGACGACGCCGCCGTGGACATCCGCACGCAGTTGCTGGCCCTAGGCCCGCTGGCGCAGCGCACCTGGGGCGAGCGCAACACCGCCGACATCTGTCATCCGCTGGCCGGTGCGCTGCCGGCGCTGGCGCGCCGCTGGCTGTGCATGCCGGCGCAGCCCTTGCCCGGTGACGGCAACATGCCGCGGGTGCAGGGGCCCGATTTCGGCGCCAGCCAGCGCATGGTGGTGGCACCGGGTCATGAAGCCGAAGGCATCCTGCACATGCCCGGCGGGCAGAGCGGCCATCCACTGTCTCCGTTCTGGGGCGCGGGCCATGCGGCCTGGGTGCACGGCGAACCCACGCCTTTCCTGCCCGGCGAAGCCGGCCACACGCTCCGGTTCACGCCCGTTCCGTGAGCTGGTTCACGCTTTGGCGATTAGGTCCTGACAGACGCGGTTTTTTGCGCCATAAACGGCGTGCTGCCCGGTGTGCTCCGCCGGTGCAGCGACGGGTGGGTTGCCGTCAGGGGGAGCGACTTGCCTTGCCACTTTCATTCCACGGTGAGGTAGCTTGGATGCAGTTCTTTATTTCGCTTTTGATCCAGTGGCGACAGCGCATGCTGTCCAGGCAAGCGGGCGCCGTGCGCCAGGCGGTGCTGGCCCTGAACGCCGAGCAGCGCCGGCAAACCGCCGAACACACCCTGTCGGAAATCCAGGCCGCGGCCAGGCTGCCGATGCCGCACCGGCACGGCGACAACGACAGTTCGATGTACCAGCCTTGGACCCACGTGGCGGCCACGGCCGCCGGCCGCGTGCGCGACCGTTCGGTGCAGCTGCGCCAGCGCAGCATCGCGCTGTGGCTGGCGGTGGTGTACCACGAGACCCGCTGCGCCAAAGAGGCCGGGCTGCAGGCCGTGCACCGTGAAGTGCTGGGCATGCTGCGGGAGCTCAAGGACAACAAAGTGGCGATGCCGGCCGAGAAAGCCTGGTTCAACCAGGCAGCGTAACGGCAGGTCGCGGCACTAAGCGGCGCACGAGATCAGGCCAGCAGCAGGCGCTCGGCGATGGTTCGAAACAGCGCGGGCAGGCGCTCGAGTTCATCCAACGAGATGCGCTCGTCCACCTTGTGGATGCTGGCGTTCACCGGCCCCAACTCCACCACCTGCGCGCCCAGGGGCGCGATGAAGCGGGCGTCCGACGTGCCGCCGCCGGTGTTTTCCTCCGGCGCCTGGCCGAAGGTTTCCAGCAGCACCGCGCGCACGACCTGGCGCAGTCGGCCCTCGCCGGTGAGGAAGGGCTCGCCGCCGCGGTGCCAGCGCAGCTGGTACTGCAGGCCGTGGCGATCAAGCACCGCGTGGGTTTCACGCTCCAGCGCCTCGGCGCTCCAGCCGGGGTTGTAGCGGAAGTTGAAAAGCACGTCGCAGGCGCCCGGGATCACGTTGTTGGCGCCGGTGCCGGCGTGGATATTCGAAACCTGGAAACTCGACGCCGGGAACTCGGGATAGCCGGCATCCCACTGCCGCGCGGACAGCTCGGCCAGCGCCGGCAGGGTTTGGTGGATCGGGTTGCGGGCTTTTTCCGGATAGGCCACGTGGCCCTGGATACCCAGCACCGTGAGCGTGCCCGACAGGGTGCCGCGGCGGCCAACGCGCAGCAGATCGCCCAGCTTTGCCTTGGACGAAGGCTCGCCGGTGACGCAGAAATCAATCTTCTGGCCGATGCTGCGGAAGTGCTCGGCAACCCGCCGCACGCCGTCAATGGCATCGCCTTCTTCATCCGACGTGAGCAGTAGCGCCACGGTGCCGGGATGGTCGGGATGCGCCTGCACGAACTGCTCCATCGCCAGCACGAACGCCGCCACGCTGCTCTTCATGTCCGCCGCACCGCGGCCGTAAAGATATCCGTCGCGTTCGGTCGGCACGAACGGATCACTGGCCCAAGCCTCGCGCGGTCCCGCCGGCACCACGTCGGTGTGGCCCAGGAAACACAGCACGTCGCCACCCTGCCCGTGCGTGGCCCAAAGATTCTTCACTGCGCCGAAATCCAGCGCCTGGCATTGGAAGCCCGCCGCGGCCAGCCGCGCCGACAGCAGCGCCTGGCAGCCGGCATCGTCCGGGGTCACCGACGGGCGCGCGATCAGGTCTCGGGTTAGTGCCAGCACATCGCTCATTTCTTGATCCCGAATCGCAGCTTCCAAGCATTGTCGGTGAAGCCGACGCTGACCGCACCGTCGGCCGTCACCAGCACCGGCCGCTTCACCAGCGCCGGGTGCTCCTTGAGCAGCAGCGTCCACTCCGGGTCGCTGGCCGGGGCCTTGCGCGCCTCGGGCAGCTGCCGCCAGGTGGTGGACGCACGGTTGATGAGTTTGTCCCAGCCGCCCAGCTGCGCCGCCCAGGCCTTGAGCGTCTCGGCCGGTACGCGCTGAGTCCGATAGTCCACGAACTGATGCGGCACGTCGAAACGCTGCAGCCAGTTGCGCGCCTTGCGGCAGGTGTCGCATGCGTCCAATCCGTAGACCATCGAACTCATTCCAGCGCACCTCGGAGCAGTTCGTTCACCGAGGTCTTGGCGCGGGTCTTGGCGTCCACCTGCTTCACGATCACGGCGCAGTACAGCGAATACTTGCCATCGGCAGATGGCAGCGAGCCCGACACCACCACGCTGCCGGCCGGCACCCGGCCGTGGCTGACCTCGCCGGTGGCGCGGTTGTAGATGCGGGTGCTCTGGCCAATGAACACGCCCATGCCGATCACGCTGCCCTGCTCCACCACCACGCCTTCCACCACCTCGGCGCGGGCGCCGATGAAGCAGCCGTCCTCGATGATGGTGGGGCTGGCCTGCAGCGGCTCGAGCACGCCGCCAATGCCGGCGCCGCCCGAGAGGTGGCAGTTCTTGCCGATCTGGGCGCAGCTGCCCACGGTGGCCCAGGTGTCCACCATGGTGCCGGCGCCCACGTACGCACCGATGTTCACGAAGCTGGGCATCAGCACCACGTCCTTGCCGATATGGGCGCCGGCGCGGACGATCGCGCCGGGCACGACGCGGGCGCCGACTTCGCGGAAATCGGCCTCATCGAAGCCCTGGAAGCGCTGCGGCACCTTGTCCCAGTATGGCGCCGGGTAGGCCTCCACCAGCTGCATGTCGTTGACCCGGAAATACAGCAGCACCGCCTTCTTCAGCCACGGGTTGACCTGCCAGCCGCCCTTCACCGGCTCGGCGACACGCGCCTTGCCGGACTCGAGCAGGGCGACCACGTCCTCCACCGCGGGCCGCGTGGAGCCATCTATCTCGGCGGCACTCAGCGTGGCGCGGCGCTCGAAGGCATCCTCGATGATCGCCTGCAGCTGCTCAGTGCCGGGCTTCTTTCTTGCCATGGTCCGTCTCTCCGTCCACGCAGGCCACGATGGCCTGGCTCAGCTTGTCCAGCAGGTCCTGGTCGTCCACGGCGCGATCGCGCTCGTCGGTGAGCAGGAAGAAATCCTCGACGCGCTCGCCGAAGGTGGCGATGCGGGCATCGTGCACGCGCAGCCGGTGCTGGCGCAGCACCTGGGCCACGCCGGCGAGCAGGCCCGGCTGGTCGGTGCACACCAGGGCCATGCGGGTGCGGCTGCCGTCGGGCAGCCGATCAAACGTCACCTGCGCGGGCACCCGGAAATGCCGCAGCTGCCGCGGTGCAGCCCGACGCGCCGGGCGCACCTGCGACGGATCGCGCAGCGCCTCCGTGAGTGCGAATGCCACTGCGTCGGTTGCGGGCGCTGCGCCCTGGGCAGAAATGAGCTGGAAGGTGTCCAGTGCCTGGCCATCGGCTGAACTGAGAACCCTGGCCTCGAGCACGTTCAGTCCGAGCTTATCTAGCGTGGCCACCAAGGCAGCGAACAGTCCGTCGCGGTCCGGGGTACGCACGAAGACCTCCAGCCCGGCGTCCTGCACATGCGGGCGCGCCAGCACCACGTGCTCACTGCCGCCGGCCGCGACGATTCCGCGCGTCTGCCAGGCAATCTGCTCAGGCCGATAGCGCAGGAAAGCCAC
Organism: Lysobacteraceae bacterium; assembly: GCA_031400995.1. Lineage (GTDB taxonomy): Bacteria > Pseudomonadota > Gammaproteobacteria > Xanthomonadales > Xanthomonadaceae > Arenimonas. The sequence continues at coordinate 5,075 of JANNQY010000257.1, read as the reverse complement.
GTCCGGATAGTCGGCCCAAACACGCTCCACGTCCGCGGCCGCCAGGCCTTCGCCCAGCAGGCGTTCCATCGCCACCACCCGGGTATCGGCCATGATGTCGTTGGCGTGCAGGCGGTTCTCCAGCCCGCGCCGCAGGGCCGCGCGGGTGGCGGTGTGCAGGTCGGCCAGCAGACGGTCCTTCCAGGCATTCCAGAGCTTGGGGCTGGTGCCGGCGATATCGGCGCACGTCAGCAGGTACAGGTAATCCAGGTGCTCACGGTCGGCCACTTTGGTGGCGAAGCGCGCTACCACTTCCGGGTCGGAAATATCCTGGCGCTGCGCCGTCACCGACATCAACAGGTGCTGCTGCACCAGCCAAGCCAGCAGGTCGCCGTCGGCAGTGGGCAGCTCGTGGGCGGCTGCGAACTCGAGCGCGTCCACCGCGCCCAGCTCCGAGTGGTCGCCGCCGCGGCCCTTGGCGATATCGTGGAACAGGCCCGCCAGCAGCAGCAAATGCGGCTTGCGCAGCCTCGGCAGCACGTCGTGGGCAATGCTGAAACGCTCGTCCACCCGCCGCGCAAAGCCGTCCATGTAGGCCAGCACGGTGAGGGTGTGCTGGTCCACGGTGTACACATGGAAGAGGTCGTACTGCATGCGGCCAGAAACCTTGCCGAACGCCGGCAGATAGCGCGCAAGCACGCCCAGCCGCGCCATGCGCGTGATCGTGGCCACCGCTTGGCGGGAATCGAGCAGCGCCAGGAACCGCTGCCGCACCGCTGCCGGCTGCTGCTGGTAGGGCAGGATGCTGGGCAGTGATTCACCCAGTGCGCGCGCGGTTTCGGAATGCAGCCCGCGCACATCCGGAAGACCATCCCACGCGGCGAACAGTTCAAGCATGGGCACCATGCCCGCGCGCAGGCGCGCGGGCTGCACCATGGCCAGATAGCCGTGGCGCAGCTCATAGCCCTCGCCCGCCGGCTGCGGCGGCTCGTCGCCGGACAGCTGTTCCTCGAAGCGCTGCAGCAGCCGGTCATTGATCCGGCGCACGGTGGCGGCGCTGCGGAAGAAGCCCTGCATCATCTGCTCCACCGCCAGGTTGTCGCGGTGCTCGTCGGCCAGCCCCAGCATCGCCGCCAGAGTTTTCTGGTGGTCGAAGCCAAGGCGCTCCTCGCGCCGGTTCGCCAGCAGGTGCAGGCCGAAACGCAGCCGCGCCAGCTGGCGCCATTCGCGCTCGAGCGCGGTGCACTCGTCTTCGCCCAGCAGGCCCAGCGGCGCCAGCGCGCGCAGGCCCGGCACGCCGTAAAGCCGCATTCCCATCCAGGTGACCGTCTGCAGGTCGCGCAGGCCGCCGGGCCCTTCCTTGATGTTGGGCTCGAGGTTGTGGGTGGTGTCGTGGAATCGGGCGTGGCGCTGGCGCTGCTCGGTCCGCTTGGCTTCGAAATATGCGGCCGGCGGCCACAGCGCCGGCGGCGCCAGCGCCGTGTCCAGACGGCCGGCGGCGCCCGGATCCCCGGCCAGGGTGCGGCACTCCATCATCGAGGTGAGCACGGTGATGTCCTCGCACGCCGCATCCACGCACTGCGCGATCGATCGCACGGCCTGGCTGGTGGCCAGGCCCGCGTCCCAGAGCAGGGAGAAGAAACGGCCAATCGCGGCTTCGTGCGCGGATTGGGCATCCGGCTCGGCCAGCACCAGCAGGTCGATGTCGGACTGCGGATAGAGCTCGGCCCGGCCGTAGCCGCCGGTGGCCAACAGCTGCAGCGGTGCACCGGCGGGCAGGCAGCGGCTCCAGGCCGAGAGCACCACGGCGTCGCTGGTTTCGCAGCACAGCGACACCAAACGGTCGATGGCTTCGCCGGCGTCGAAGCGCTGGCGCAGCTGGACGCGTCCGGCGGCCAGGCCGGCTTTGGCCAGGTCGCGCCAGGCGCCGTCGCTTGCGGCCGAGGCCAGGCTCACGGGCAGGGACGGAGCAACCAAAGGAGGCGCGGCACTCATGGGCCCGCCCCGGTCACAGGTCGTTGTCGTCGCCGGGCAGGCGGGTAAGGATCTCGACGCCGTCGTCGGTCACCGCCACGGTGTGCTCCCACTGCGCCGACAGCGATTTGTCGCGAGTCACCACCGTCCAGCCGTCGTTGAGCAGTTTGGTGTGGCGTGTGCCTTCGTTGATCATCGGTTCGATGGTGAAGGTCATGCCCTTCTGCAGCACAACGCCCGACATCGGCTGGCCGTAATGCAGCACCTGCGGGTCCTCGTGGTAGATGCGGCCGATGCCGTGGCCGCAGTACTCGCGCACCACCGTGAAGCGCTGGCCTTCCGCGAAGCTTTGGATGGCGTGGCCGATGTCGCCCAGGGTAATGCCGGGCTTGACGATGCGGATGGCGCGGAACATCGCCTCGCGGGTCACTTCCACCAGGCGGCGGGCCTTGATGCTGGGCTCGCCGGCGAAGTACATGCGGCTGGTGTCGCCGTGCCAGCCGTCCTTGATCACGGTGACGTCGATGTTGACGATGTCGCCGTCCTTGAGGATCTTGGCCTCGCTGGGGATGCCATGGCAGATGACGTTGTTCACAGACGTGCAGATAGTGGCCGGGAAGCCCTTGTAGCCGACGTTGGCGGGGATGGCCTTCTGGACCTCGACGATGTGGTCGTGGCAGATGCGGTCCAGTTCGGCGGTGCTCACGCCCGGCTTCACGTGCGGGCCCACCACCTGCAGCACCTCGGCGGCCAGCCGGCCGGCCACGCGCATGCGCTCGATGTCTTGGGGGGTCTTGAGGGTGATCATGGGGCGGATTATCCCTCAGTTGCGGCAGATTGGGCCAGCGGGCTATAATCCCGCGGCTTGATGGGGCCTGCCCCGCCAAACCGCCCACGCCGGGCGTCACCGGTGAATACACACACCTGGCTTTACCCCGCCCCGGGGTGCCGCAGCAAGGCCTCAGGCCAAGCACGCGGTTCGAGGCGGTGGCCAGGTGGAGGCCCAACCCCGGAGCTCCGAAGCCGCCAGCGTGCGGCCGGCTCCCTTTCGTGAAAGGAATACCGCAATGACCCAGGTCACCATGCGCCAGATGCTGGAAGCCGGCGTGCACTTCGGCCACCAGACCCGCTACTGGAACCCCAAGATGGCTCCGTACATCTTCGGCGCCCGCGGCAAGATCCACATCATCAACCTCGAAGCCACCCTGCCGCTGTTCACCGACGCGATGAACTTCATCTCGGCGATCGCGCAGAAGCGCGGCACCATCCTGTTCGTCGGCACCAAGCGCTCGGCGCGCGACGCCATCAAGGAAGAGGCCACCCGCTGCAACCAGCCCTACATGAGCATGCGCTGGCTCGGCGGCACCCTGACCAACTTCGCGACGGTTAAGAAGTCGGTGGCGCGCCTGAAGGAGCTGGAAGCGGCCGAGACCGACGGCACCTTCGAGAAGCTGGTGAAGCACGAAGTGCTGGGCCTGCGCCGCGAGCGCGACAAGCTCCTCGCCTCGCTGGGCGGCATCAAGGAAATGAACCGCTTGCCCGACGCGCTGTTCGTGATCGACATCGGCCACGAAAACATCGCGGTGCAGGAAGCCAAGAAGCTGGGCATCCCGGTCATTGCCGTGGTGGACACCAACTACAACCCCAACCTGGTGGACTACCCCATCCCGGGTAACGACGACGCCATCCGCGCCGTGCAGCTGTATGTGCACGCGGCCGCCGACGCCGTGCTCGAGGGCAAGGCTGCGTCGCCGCAGGCGCACGTTGCTGCCGACGATTTCGTCGAGCTCGACGCCGAAGGCAACCCAGTGGCCAAGGAAGAGCGCAAGGCCGCCCCGCGTCGCGCCCCGCGCGACGACAAGCGCCCGGCCCGCCGTGGCCCGGGCGGCCCTGGCGGCGACAAGCGCGACGCCCGCTAAGTAATCGTGGCGTCACCACGTCGCGCGATGCTGCGCCCTTCGCTGTTGGAGCCCCCCTTTAGTTAAGGGGGGCGGCCGATGACGGCGTCATCGTCATCGGCCAGGGGATATGGAAGCCCAACGAAGTCGCGAAGCTCCTTTCCGAGCCCGCCGCCCCGAAGCAGCCCGACAGCCAACACACCCCAAGTTTAGAGGAACGACACATGACCACCGAAATCACCGCAGGGCTCGTAAAGGAGCTTCGTGAGCGCACCGGCGCCGGCATGATGGAATGCAAGAAGGCTTTGGTTGAAAACAGCGGCGACCTCGACGCTGCCGGCGAGTGGCTGCGCAAGCAGGGCCTGGCCAAGGCCGACAAAAAGTCCGACCGTGTTGCCGCCGAGGGCCAGATCGTGGCGGCCAGCGCCGGCGGCAAGGCCGTGCTGGTGGAAGTGAACTCCGAGACCGACTTCGTGGCCAAGGACGACAACTTCATCGCCTTCGCCGCCGCCGTCGCCCAGGCCGCACTGGCCTCCGGCGCGGCTGACGCCGATGCGCTCAAGAGCGCCAAGCTGGCCTCCGGCCAGACGGTGGACGAAGCCCGCGCGGCGGTGGTCGCCAAGGTCGGCGAGAAGCTCGACGTGCGCCGCCTGGCCCGCATCGACTCGGCCAACCACGTGGCCGCTTACATCCACGGCGGCCGCATCGGCGTGCTGGTGGAGCTCAAGGGCGGCGATATCGAGCTGGCCCGCGGCATCGCCATGCACGTGGCTGCCATGAACCCGCCTTACAACAAGGCCGCCGACGTGCCGGCCGACTTCCTGGCCAAGGAAAAAGAAATCGAAATGGCCAAGATGTCCGAGAAGGACAAGGCCAAGCCGGCCGAGATCCTTGAGAAGATCATTGGCGGCAAGGTCGCCAAGATCGTCAACGAGATCACGCTGTACGGCCAGCCGTACGTGCTCAACACCGACCATTCGGTGGAGGCCACGCTGAAGGCTGCCGGCGCCGAGGTCATCGGCTTCAAGCGCCTGGCCGTTGGCGAAGGCATCGAGAAAGTGGTGGAAGACTACGCCGCGGAAGTCGCCAAGGCGATGGCGGTCTGATCCACGCTCCATAGCTCGAAAGCAGAAGGCCGCGGGGAAAACCGCGGCCTTCTGCTTTAAGCGTCTAGCAACCCGGTGTTTTACCGTGAACAGAAAAGGTGTAAGGGTGGGTTGCGGG
>JANNQY010000256.1:0-2199 GCA_031400995.1 Lysobacteraceae bacterium | reverse complement strand
GCTGTCGTCCGACGCCTTTGGTGGCCGCGCGCCCGGCAGCGAGGGCGAGCAGAAAACCGCGGACTACCTGGTGGCGCAGTTCAAGCGCCTGGGCTTGGAGCCGGGCAACGGCAATAGCTGGTTCCAGGACGTGCCGATGGTTGAAACCACGATGGACGAGGCCGCCAGCGGTGCGTCCATTTCCAGCGCCACGGCGCCGCTGGTGTTCGGCACCGACCTGGTGCTGGGCACGCGCAGCGCGCAGGCGCAGGTGAACGTGGCCGACAGCCCCATGGTGTTCGTGGGCTACGGCGTGAACGCGCCCGAGGCCGGCTGGAACGATTACGCCGGCCTGGACGTCAAAGGCAAGACGGTGGTGATGCTGGTGAACGACCCGGGCTTCCACGCCGGCGACGCCGAGTTGTTCAGCGGCAAGAAGATGACCTACTACGGCCGCTGGACCTACAAGTTCGAAGAGGCCGCGCGCCAGGGCGCCGCCGCGGCGCTTTTGATCCACGACGATGCCGGCGCGGGCTACGGCTGGGACGTGGTGAAGAACAGCTGGTCGGGCGCGCAGTTCGACCTGCCCGCCAGCGCCGATCCCGATCCCCGGGTGCCGGTGCAGGGCTGGCTGTCGGCCAGCGTGGCGACGCAGCTGTTCGCCGATGCGGGGCTGGACTTCGAGCAGCAGCGCGCGGCGGCCGGCAAGGCCGGATTCACGGCGGTGCCGCTGGGCGATGCGCGCTTCGCCGCCGAACTGCGCAACACCATCAAGGAAACGAGCTCGCGCAACATCCTGGCCAAGCTGCCGGGCAGCACGCGGCCCGAGGAGGCCGTGGTGTACACCGCGCACTGGGACCACTTGGGCGACCACGCCGCGCATGACGCGGCATCGGGTGCCGCCGGCGAGGACCACATCTACAACGGCGCCATCGACAACGCCACCGGCGTGGCCGGCGTGCTTGAGATTGCCGAAGCCTTCGCGGTGCAGGAGACCAAGCCCGAGCGCAGCGTGGTGTTCCTGATGGTGACGCTGGAAGAGTCGGGCCTGCTGGGCTCGAAGTACTACGCCGCCAACCCGGTGATACCGCTCAAGGACACCGTGGCAGTGATCAACCTGGACGCCATGCCTGTCACCGGCCCCACGAAGGACCTGGTGGTGATCGGCTTGGGCAACTCCGAACTCGACGACGTGCTGCGGCCCATCGCCGAAGCCCAGGGCCGCGTGCTGGTGGAAGAAGATGGCGTGGAGAAGGGCTATTTCTTCCGCTCCGACCACTTCAACTTCGCCAAGTACGGCGTGCCCGCGCTCTACGCCAAGGGCGGCATCGACCACGTTGAGAAAGGCGCCGAGTACGGCAAGCAGGTGATGGGCAACTACGTCACCAACCTCTACCACAAGCCCGCCGACGAGTTCGACCCCGGCTGGGACCTGCGCGGCGTAGTGCAGGACCTGGACGCGCTGTACCGCGTGGGCCGTGAGCTGGCGTCCAGCGAGGCCTGGCCGAATTACGTGGAAGGCAACGCCTTCAAAGCCGCACGCGACGCCTCAAGAACCGCGTCAGAGTGAGTTCCTGCAACTGAAAACGGTGTCAGAGTGAGTTCCCAGGAACTCACTCTGACACCGTTATTTTTTTCAGTAGGCGCCCATGAAGTCGCGCTTGCCTACTTCCACGCCGCTGTGGCGCAGCAGGGCGTAGGCGGTGGTGACGTGGAAGAAGAACTGCGGCAGGCCGTAGGCCAGCAGGTAGGCCTGGCCGGTGAGGGTGCGCTCTTTCGGGGTGCCGGGGCGCAGCACGATCTCACGCGTGGCGGCGGCTTCGAAAGCCGCCGGGTCCAGCGCTTGGATGAAGGCGACGGTGCGGGCGATGCGCGCCTGCAGGTCCTCGAAGCTGCGCTCGCTGTCCTCCCACGACGGCACCTCGGCGCCGGCCAGGCGCGCGGGCACGCTCTTGGCGAAATCGCAGGCGATCTGCACCTGCCGCACCAGCGGAAACATGTCGGGGAACAGCCGCGCCTGCAGCAGCGCGTCGGGATCGATCTTGCGCTCGGTGGCGTGGGCTTGGGCCTTGGCGAGGACGTCGGCCAAGCCACCCAGCAGCTGGGTGAACACGGGAACGGAAGCGGCGTGCAGGGACAGGGACATGGCGATCTCTCGATGGTTTCGAAGGGAAGAGCGCGTCAGGATGCCGCGCTTAATTGGGCAGTTGCATGAAATCG
>JANNQY010000255.1:0-3647 GCA_031400995.1 Lysobacteraceae bacterium | reverse complement strand
TATTCGAAGAGGTCTTGGGGGTACTCGGGTTTTTGTTCGCGGGAAAGGAGCATTTTCAGGCCTTCCACCGGGGTGATTTGTTCGTGCAGGACGCGGTGGACCAGGTCGCTGATGGGGAGCTCGATGCCGTGGCGTTCGCCCAGGCGCATGACTTCGTCGGCGGTTTGCACCGACTCCACCACTTGGCCGATGGCCGCCACGGCTTCCTTGATGGATTGGCCGCGGCCCAGGGCAAGCCCGAGGCGCCGGTTGCGGGACAGGTCGCCGGTACAGGTGAGCACCAGGTCGCCCAGGCCCGCTAGGCCCATCAGGGTTTCGGCACGGCCACCCAAGGCCAAGTTCAAGCGCAGCATTTCGTTGAGGCCGCGGGTGATCAGGCCGGCGCGGGCGTTGAGGCCCAGCTGCATGCCGTCGGCGACGCCGGTGGCCACCGCGAGCACGTTCTTCATGGCGCCGCCGAGTTCAGCGCCCAGCATATCGGTGCCGGTGTAAGCGCGAAACGTGGGCCCGTGCAGGACTTCCGCCACTTCGGTGGTGAACGCCTGGTCGTCCGAATGCACCGTGACTGCGGTGGGCAGGCCCTGCGCCACTTCCTTGGCGAACGATGGGCCGGTGACCACCGCCAGCGGCACGCCGGGGCCCAGCACGTCGCCGGCTACTTCGTGCAGGAAGCGGCCCGAGCCGGGCTCGAAGCCCTTGGTGGCCCAAGCCACGCCGGCGTGCGCGCGCCGATGCGGCTGCAGTGCATGCAGGGTTTCGGTAAAGGCATGGCTGGGCGTGACCACCAGCACCAGATCGGCGCCGGCCACGGCCGCTGCCAGGTCGCCGGTAGCGGCCAGCGATTCAGGCAGCACGATACCCGGCAGGTAGCGGCTATTTTCGTGCTGCCGCGCAATGGACGCCACTTGGTCCGCATCGCGGCCCCAGATGACGCACGGGTGGCCATTGCGGGCGATCAGCGATGCCAGTGCCGTGCCCCAGGACCCTGTCCCGAGCACGGCAACCGACGGCTTGGCGAGGCTCATCCGCGCCGGCCCCGGTTCAGGCGTTGCCGGCCTCGGCCACCGCTCCGCCTTGGGCGGCTTCGGCGCGACGGCGCAGGCCCTCGGCGTACAGCGCTTCGAAGTTGATCGGCTGCAGGTAGAACGGCGGGAAGCCGCCCTGCGCCACCAACTCACCCACGGCCTGGCGCGCATACGGGAACAAAACGTTCGGGCAGTACGTGCCCAGCATCATGTCCATGGTGCGGTCGTCAAAGCCCATCAGCGAGAACAGGCCTGCCTGCTCGATTTCAGCCAGATAGACGGTCTTCTCGCCCAGCTTGCAGGTGAGCGTGATGCCCAAGGCCACTTCAAACACGCCCTCGGCGACGCGGGCCACTTTCTGGTTGAGGTTGAGCTCGAGCTGCGGCTGGCCGGGCTCGTTGAAAATCTGCGGCGCGCCCGGCACTTCGAAGGACACGTCCTTGACGTAGATCTTCTGGATGGCGAACTGCGCCTGGTCGGCGCTGACGGCGCCATTGTTTTGCTCAGCCATTGCAAAAACTCCGATGAAAAGCGAAAGGTTGGGCCGGCGATTATCGCACGGCGTGAAGGTCTCAGGCCTTGCCCTTGGCCAGCGGCAGGCCAGCGCCGGTCCAGGCGCCAATGCCGCCGTCGAGCACGCTCACCTGCTTGAAGCCGGCCTTGACCAGCTTCTCGGCGGTGCCCGACGCGGTGATGCCGGCGGCGCAGACCAACACCACCGGGGACTCCTTGACCTTGGCCAGCAGCTTGCCTTCCGGCTCCACCTGGCTGGGCAGCACGTGCTTGGAGCCGATGATGTGACCTTTCTCGAAATCACCCAGGCCGCGCAGGTCCACCACCAGGGCGTTCTCGCGATTGATCAGCTCGGTGAGCTGGGCCGGGCTGACGCCCTTGAAGCCGCGGAACAGGCGCAGGATTTCGGTGACGATCAGGGCCAGGGTGAGGCCGGCCAGCGCCAGCGACAGCAGCAGGTTTTGTTGGGCGAACTCGAGCAGGGCTTGCATGGTGGCGGGCGTTTCCTACGGCAGGGCCGGCATTATGGCGGCCGGCGGGGCCGCGGGCAAAGCCGGCCTAGTACCGGCTGTCGAGCTTGGGCAGGCCGCTGACCAGCCACCAGCGCTTGGCTTCCTCGTCCCAGCGCCAGCGCTGCCGGTCGGTCACCACCTTCTCCACCAGGGTGTTGCGATTGACCACGCGGATTTCCACCACTTGCTCGAACTCTTCAGGCGAATCCTGCTTGACGCTCTTCACTTCATAGCCGGTGACCTGGAACTGCTTGTAGCGTTCGCGGTCGAGGTCCGAAATTGGATCGGAAGCCAGCGACAGCGGCTCTATGAAGCCCGCCGCTGCGTCGAAGTCACTCCAACGCACGGCGCTGACGTAGCCGTACAGGGTCTCCTCGCGCGGGCTGCGCTTGGTGTCTATGGCGCCGCAAGCAGCCACTAGCAGGGCAAGGATCAGGACGACTGTGCGGAGCAGGGGGCTGGTCATGGCCGCATTATGCACAAACCGCGCGGCGGGCTCAGGCGCTGCGCAGGGCGGCGAAGCGGCCGCTGAGTTCGGACACCACCACGCCATCGGGGCCGATCACGCTGGCCTGTATCGCCGCCCGGGCGCGGCCCCGTTCGCGATAGGCGCGCAGCACGGTGTTCCAGTCGACCTCGGGATCCAGCCATGCCTGGGCCTGCAGGTCCGCGTAGAGGGGCTTGAGGTAGCGCACGTGGCTGTCGGCCACATAGACGTCGGCGGGCAGGCCGGCGGCCTCCAGCTTCAGCGTCAGCAGGCCCCAGCCGGCCAAGGTCATGATTCCGGCCAGGCTGCCGCCAAACGCGCAGTCCTTGTCGTTGACGTTGGCGTCCAGCGGCGCGTGCAGACGCAGGGTGTCCCCGTCGAACGCCACGGCACGGATGCCCATGGCAGCCACGGGGGGCATCGCCCGGTAGTGGGCGTTGAGTTTTTCCAAGGGGTTCATGCGGTGATGTTTTCCACGGGGCTGTGCCAAGCTGGCGGCCATGGCCACGCCAAGGTTCGCGCCGATGCTGTCCGAATGGTACGTCATCTCATTGCGACCTTCGGGTGCCCACGCGCCGGTGCGGCGCGCCGCAGCGGCGCTGGGCGCGCGAGTGCTGCCGCTGTCCACGCTGGCGCTGGTGCAACTGGAGGCCGGCGCCGCGCTGGATGCCGCACTGGCGGGTGACCTAGTTGTGGTCACCAGTCCCGCTGCGGTGGCGTTCGCGCAGGTGCAGCGGCCGCTGGTTTCGCGCCCGGGGCAGATCTGGCTGGCGGTGGGTAGCGGCACCGCCGCCGAACTGCAGCAAGCCGGCATTTCCGGCGCCTTGGTGCCGCCTGCGCGCGCCGATTCAGAGGGTTTGTTGGCGCTGCCGGTACTGCAGGCGTCGGCGGGCCGCAGCACCGGCCTGATCACCGCGCCCGGCGGCCGTGGCCTGATCGCCGAGACCTTGGCCCAGCGCGGCGCCCGGGTGCACGTGGCCGAGGTTTACCGGCGTGTCGGCGTGGTGCCCACGGCGCCACAGTTGGCGGCGCTCGCCGCGCTGCCCAGCACCAGCGCGCTGCTGGTGAGCAGCGCGGAAGCGTTCGATGGCCTGTGGGGCAAGCTTGCCG
>JANNQY010000254.1:0-4764 GCA_031400995.1 Lysobacteraceae bacterium | reverse complement strand
GAAGTCATCCGCGGCCGGGTTGCGAAACTCGCGCAGGCGCGCCGCCAAGTGCCGGGCGCGGTCGACCTCGCCGCGCTGCGCCAGCGCCTCGGCCCAGGCGATCATCAGACGCGTGTCGAGCAAGTGGTGCGGCGCGCGCTGAAAAGCCGCCATCACGTCCGCCGGCTGCTCGGCCGTGGTTGCCGCAGCGTAGTCGGCATGGTGGGCAAAGAACCAGCTGTGCTGGCCGCGGGCGATACGCTGCTCAAGGGAGGCCGCGCTGGCCGGTGGCGTGAAGATCACGACCACGCGGCGGAAATCGGCAACGACGACGATGGCGGCCAGGCTCAACACCAGCCCCGTCACCACGGGCCAGCGCGGCGGCCGCCCAACCGTGCCCGGCGAGGCCGCAGCTGCACCCGCCCCCATGCACAGGCCGGCGATCAAGCCGGTCGGCAGCAGGAAGTGGGCATACCAAAGCGGGTACTCCAGCAAGCTGTGCAGCGCCATCATCAGCACCATGACGAAGGCCGCGCGCATTGCAGCACCGGTCTCGTCGCGCAGGGCACAGCAGCGCCGCCAGGCCTGCCACAGGCCCCAGACCAACAGCCCCAGCACCAGCCCGGCCAGCGGCAGGCCCAGCTCGGCGGCCAGCTGCAGCGGCAGGTTGTGGGTGTGGTCGAAGAACTCGGTGGGCCGGTTCGGAAACGGCGTCAGGGTCCAGGCGAAGTTGAACTCGCCGTAGCCGACGCCGAGCCAGGGCTGGGCCTGAATCAAGGCCAGCGCCTCGCGCCAGATGGCAAAGCGCGAGGACGACAGATCGGCCTGGCCGATCCGCGCTGCCGCACCGATGGCCGGGCCCCCCTGCAGGCCGGCCCACCAATTCGTTGCACCGATGCTGGCGGCGCACAACAGCGGCGCAGCCAGCAGCAGGCCGCGCGAGAAGCGTGACAGGCGACGGTCGAGCAGGCCCCAAACCGCCAGCACCAACACGCCAATCAAGCCAGTGCGCGAGCCCGACAGCGAGATCCCGAGCACCGTCAGCGCCATCAAGCTCAGCGCAGCGGCGCGGCGCAGGCGCGCGCGCCCCAGCGGCCCCATCTCGATGAGCGGCACGATGGCCACAGCCGACCACAGCAGCAGCGTGGCCAGGTGATTGGGTTGGCGCATGTTGCCCACGGCGCGCCGGGCGTCGGCGGAGCGCGCGATCCAATCGCCATCGGCCCATTGTGGGATGAAGACCTGGATCACGGCCATCGCGCTGTTGGCCAGCCCCGCCGCCACCCAGGCGGCAAAGAAGCTCAGCAGCAGCGCGCGCGTCGGCTGCAGCGCCGCGCCGCTCAGTGCCAGCGCCATGGTGGCCAGCAACATGCCGGCGGCCGAGAGGCCGAGCGCCCACGGCAGCACGCCCACGGCGCTCGACAGCAAGGCAGCCGCAACCACCAGGCCCAGCGCAGACAGCAGCGCCACGCTTCTTGCCGCCGCGTCGCGCAAGCTGGTACGGCACGCGGGCGCCAGTGTCACCAGCACGGCACCCCACAGGCCCAGCGCCGCCGCCTGGTTGAACAGCGTGGGCGAGGGCGGGACGTTGTAGGCGATCAGCCCCGGCACCAGCGCCGCGGCCCAGAAAAGCATCGCAGTCACAGGCCGTCCTTGAAGCGCGACAGCGCGCCCCCCGTCGCGCGTGGCTTGATCATCAGCCAGCGCAGCGCCCGAAAGCGAACCATGCGCATGTACAGCCACACATACAACACGCAGAACAAGGCCACGAAGCCCATCAACACGAACGGTTCGCGCCAGAACAGCGTGGCCGGGATCGCTGCGAGGCTCGACAACAACCAAAGGTAGGGTGCAGTGAGGCTGTTGCGCAGCGTGAGGCTGGCGGCGTCTTTCCGGCCCACGGCCCAGCGCACCAGCCGCCTGAACACCAGCTGGTGCAAGTGCAGGCCGTCGGGCAAGCCCGGGCTGGCGCCGCGAACCACCTTGCGCCGCCAGATCGAGAACACGGTTTCAAACACCGGGTAGATGAAGAGCAGGAACGGGTACCAGGGCGACACCACGCCGCGGTGGCGCGCCACCAGCAGAAAGGACAGCACGGCCACCAGGTAGCCGATGAAGTAGGCGCCGCCGTCGCCCAGAAAGATCAGCCCGCGCGGCCAGTTCCACAACAAGAAGCCGAGGATGGCCCCCACCCCTGCCAGCGCCACCGACAAGACCAGGCTGTCGCCCACCTGCCAGCCCACATAGGCCAGCGAGAGCAGCGAGATGGCCACCACCACCGAGGCCAGCCCGTTGTAGCCATCGATGATGTTCACCGCGTTGGCCACGCCCGCCATGGCCAGCATGGTGAACAGCAGGCTGAAAGCCGTGAAGCCCATCAGCCAGTCCACCCCGGGCAGGCTCACGGAATCGAGTTGCGCACCCAGCAGAAAGAAGGCCAGCGCGCCGCTGGCGGCCGTGGCCAGCAGGCGGGTGCGGATGCCAACCTGCTTGGTCAGGTCTTCGGCCAGGCCGGCCAGCAATGCCGGCAGGCCGCAGGCAAACACCAGCGCCATCTCACGCGCATGGCCTGCTTGCGTCAACGACACCCAGGCCACCAGCGCCACAAGGCCCAGCGCGATCGCCAGGCCGCCGACGCGCGGCACCGGACGGGCATGGTTCTTCTGAACACCCGCCAGGTCATGGTCGTCCCAAGGCAAAGCGCGGGTGCGAGAAAGGCGAATGATCACGCCGCTGAAGAACAGCGACACGAGGAAAGCAATGGCCAGGCTGAGCATGGCCAGAAGCCTACACCGGCCCTGAGGCGAACACGCGAGCGCGCCTGGGCACGGTGGCTCAGGCGAGCAGCACGATGTCGCCGTACGGCACAAGCGCTGCGTCCGCCGTCAGCAGCCGTAGCGGCTCTGCCAGGGCTTGCGCCACCAGCAGCCGGTCGAACGGGTCGTTGTGATGCGGCGCCAGCCGCGCAACGCCCGCGGCATGCGTTCCGCGCCGACGACGAGCGAGCGGCAATGTCAGAAACAGTGATACCATTCTCACACGTTAAGGCGTCCCATGGCCACACTCCCTGAATCCATCCTGCTACATGCCCAGTCCCTGCCCGAGGGAGGTGTGCTGTCGCCCAAAGAGTTCCTGCACCTGGGTACCCGGGCGGCCGTGGATCAGGCCCTTTCCCGCCTGACCAAGGAAGGCCGGTTGCTGCGTGTCGCAAGGGGGACCTACGTCACGCCCGTGTCGAGCCGATTCGGGACGCGGGCGCCGGCACCTGAGAAGGTCGTTGAATCGCTGGCGGCGCGAAGCGGCGAGACCGTGGTGCCACATGGCGCCGCGGCGGCAAACGCGCTGGGCCTGACCCAGCAGGTTCCGATCCGGGAGGTCTACGTCACGTCCGGCCGAACCCAGAAGCTGAAGCTCGGTCGATCGGAGGTTCTGGTCAGGCATGCGCCGCGTTGGATGCTCGCCTTGGGCAGCGGACCAGCAGGCGCGGCAGTCCGCGCCCTGGCCTGGATGGGCCCGACACATGTCCAGGAATCAGTGACAGCCCTGCACCTCACGCTTCCAAGTGCGGCGTGGCGCGAGCTGGCGTCCGCTCGGGCAGCGTTGCCGTCGTGGATGGCGCGGGCCATCGGTGAAGAGGCGGCTCGCGGCTGAACGCTTCCTTGAGCTGGATGCAGCCGACCAGCGCGAGGTGGTGGAGCAGGCCCGCGCCCGAACCGACAGACCGAACTCACCTGCGACATTCGCAAGCTGATCGGGCGTAGCCCGAGCCAATGCGACTGCTGGGCGACAGTAGCCTGCCCACGCGCACCCGACCGAATGCCCAATGCCCCGCGTTTTTCAGACGCAGAGTTGTGCTTGCACTACATCGTAATTACAATCGGCGCATGACCACCCTTCGCTTCGAGTGGGACGACCGCAAAGCCGCCGCAAACGTGAAGAAGCATGGTGTCAGCTTCGAGGTAGCCAAGACGGTCTTCTTCGATGAGCGAGCTAAGTTGATCGATGACCCCGACCACTCTAACGACGAAGAGCGCTATGTGCTGCTTGGCCTGAGTAGCGGACTTCGATTGCTGCTCGTCTGTCACTGCTATCGAGGCGCGGGCAACGTCATCCGAATCATTTCTGCTCGAAAAGCAAGCGCCAGGGAATCCAAGTTCTATCCGTAGAGGTACATCATGCGCAAAGACTATGACTTCTCAGCTGCGACAAAGAATCCGTATGCCGCACAGCTCAAGAAGCAAATCACGATTCGGCTCGACGAAGACTCCATCACGTATTTCAAGGCCATTTCGGAAGACGTGGGCATTCCGTACCAGAGTCTCATCAACCTGTACTTGCGAGACTGTGCGGCATCCCATCGAAAGCTCAGTCTGGATTGGAAGTAGATGTTCCGTCGCTGGCACTGCCGGGCCTACCCGCCGAATGCCCGATGATCGATCCCGTGAGCGCCAGGCCCGCCTTTCCAGCCAACGACCCCCATGCGCCTGAGTGCCATCCAAGCCCAGACGATCCTGTATTGCGTACGCCAGCAGTTCGGAGCTGACGCGAGCGTGATGCTGTTCGGCTCCAGGTTGGACGATGCGGCTCGCGGCGGCGACTTGGACCTGTTGGTGGCGAGCAATGGAGTTTCTTCAACATGAAGATTCGCTACTTCGAAGACACTGACACGCTGCTCATCGAGCTGAAGCTAGGCAGCGTTGCTGAAACGCGCGACCTTGACGAAAACACCCTGCTAGACCTTGATGCAAAGGGCCAAGTGCTCGCGATCACGTTGGAGCACGCGAC
>JANNQY010000253.1:0-4563 GCA_031400995.1 Lysobacteraceae bacterium | reverse complement strand
GTTCGACACGCCCGCCATCCTCAAACGCCTTGCCTCCGCCAGCCGCAATCTGGCCGAGCTGAAGGGCGTAGCCGCCAGCATCCCCAACCAGTCCATCCTGATCAATACGCTGACCCTGCAGGAAGCCAAGGACAGCTCGCTGATCGAGAACATCGTCACCACCCACGACGCGCTGTACCGCGACGATGACGCTGGCGAAGCAAGCACCAGCGTGGCGACCAAGGAAGTGCTGCGCTATCGCCAAGCCCTACGCATCGGCCACGTGGAAGTTCAGAAAACGGGTCTGCTTACGCTCAACACCATCCTTGGCATCCAGGCGATGCTGGAATCAAACAAACCGGGATTGCGCAAGCTCCCCGGCACCACGCTGAGAAATGGCGATGGCACGATCATCTACACCCCGCCGCAGGACGCCGTTCGCGTGAAGGAGCTGATGGGTGAGCTCGAGAAGTTCATCCACGACGAGCCAGCGTTCGACGTGGATCCGCTGGTGAAGATGGCGCTAATCCACCACCAGTTCGAAAGCATCCATCCCTTCTACGACGGCAACGGGCGCACTGGCCGAATCCTCAACGTGTTGTATCTCGTGAAGGAAGGATTGCTCGATATCCCCGTGCTGTACCTGAGCCGGCACATCGTCCGCACCAAGTCCGACTACTACCGCCTGCTGCAGGCGGTGCGAGACAACGACGCTTGGGAAGAGTGGGTGATCTACTTGCTGACTGCCGTCGAGACCACGGCTCTCGAGACCGTGGCAACAATCAAGGCCATCAGCGCGATGCTGCTGGATACCAAGAAGAGAATCCGCAGTCAGTACCGCTTCTACAGCCAGGACCTGCTCAACAATCTCTTCAGCCATCCCTACACGAAAATCGAATTCATCCAGCGCGATCTCGGGGTGTCCAGGCTGACGGCCACCAAGTATCTGAGCGCTTTGGTCGAGGGCGGCTTCTTGGAAAAACGCCGCGTAGGCCGCAGCAACTACTACATCAACGTTCGGCTGTACGCGCTTCTGACGGGCGTAGAGAAGGTGGAGTAAGCCGGCAAGACGTGCCCCTCCGCCGGCTTGGCCCCATCAGGCCGCGTGCAGGCGCGTGCTGGCCGGCGTGGCCACCATCTCCCCAAACAAATCCTTAGGATCCCGCAGCGCCGGAATCAGCCCGGCTTCGTGGCCCAGGCCCAGCTCCATCGCGCAATCGCGCACCAGCCGCAGCGCCGAATAGTCCTCCAGCGCAAACCCCACCGAATCAAACAGGGTCACCTCCGCGGCGTTGCGGCGGCCTCCGGCCTGCATGGTCAGCACGCGCCACAGCTCGGTCACCGGGAAGTCGGCGGGCATCTGCTGCAGCTCGCCCTCGATGCGCGACTGCGGCTCGAACTCCACGAACACCGACGCCTTCGCCACGGCGTCCGTTGCAAGTTCGGTCTTGCCGGGGCAGTCGCCGCCGACGCCATAGATGTGCATGCCCGGCTCGATCATTTCGGGCGTCAGGATGTCGGCATTGGCCTTGTCGGCGGTGACGGTGGTGACGATGTCGGCGCCGCGCACGGCCTGGGCGATGCTGGCACTGCGCACCACGCGCAGGGTGGGCGCGGCCGCGGCCAGGTTGCGCACCAGCTTGTCGGTGGCGGCCGGGTCCACGTCGTAAACGCGCACTTCGTTGATGCCCATCAAGTGATGGAAAGCCAGCGCCTGGAACTCGCTCTGGGCGCCGTTGCCGATCAGCGCCATGGCCTTGGAATCCTTGCGCGCCAGCACCTTCGCCGCCATCACCGAAGTGGCGGCGGTGCGCAGCGCGGTGGTGAGCGTGAGCTCGCTGATCAGGGTGGGCATGCCGGTGCGCATGTCGGCCAGCACGCCGAACGCGACCACGGTGCTCAGGCCCAGGCGGGTATTGCCCGGGTGGCCGTTGACGTATTTGAAGCTGAAATCGCGCGCGTCGGCGATGGGCATCAGCTCGATCACGCCCACGTCGGAGTGGGCGGCCGTGCGCGCGCTCTTGTCGAAGTCCTCCCAGCGCCGGAAGTCGGCCTCCAGGTAGTCCACCAGGCGGCCGAGCAGGGCGGGCAAGCCCTTGGCGGTGACGATGCGGGTCAGGTCCTGGGTGGTGAGCTGAGTCATGGCCATGGTCGGGCTCCGGAACGTGCGTGGGCAGGACCGCCATTGTCCGGACCCGAACGGTAGAGCGAAACGGCAGGAATGCCACGCTTTCGGCAGAAACCTGATAAATAGACAGCAAGAAATGCCGGAGTGTTCAATATGGATGACCTGGACCACCGCCTCATCAGCAAACTCCGCCACGACGCCCGCGCCCCGGTAGCCGACCTGGCCAAAGCGCTGGGCGTCTCCCGCGGCACCGTCACCAACCGCATGGCCCGCCTGCAGCGCGAAGGCGTGATCACTGGCTACACCCTGCGCCTGCGCCCCGACGCCACACCCGACGAAATCCGCGCGTGGACCGGGATAGCGGTGGAAGGCAACCAGCACCCGGTGATCCGCGCCCTGCTGGGCGAACCCGGCGTGGCCGCCTTGCACGACACCAACGGCCGCTGGGATTTGCTGGCGGAGCTGCGCGTGGGCTCGCTGGCCGAACTGTCCGCGGCGCTGGAGCGCATTCGCGGCATCCCGGGCGTCAGCGCCACCGAGACCAGCGTGCATCTGCAGACGTTCCGGGCATGAACAACATTATTTAGATCAATGGCTTGTAATTTAGATTAAGTAAGAGTAAAACTTAATCCAAATGAAGCCCCTGGCCCCTGCACCCCCCTTGGAAGCGCTTCGGAGCCAATCCGAGGCCGAGCTCGCCGCCATCGTCGCCGCCGCGCAGTCAGTCAGCGACGACGACTACCCGCACTGGGACGCCCTGCGGCACAAGCCGGCCAGCGGCGGCTACTCCGCGGAGCAGCGCTGGCTGGCGTTGAAACTCAAGCGCGCGGGCAGCCGCCTTTCGTTTCCGCTGCTCAGGGCCAAGAACGGCGACGCACTCAGCGTCACCCGGCACGCACGGCTGGACGCCGGCGTGGCGCGGATGGACCGGATGTTGGCGGGGCGACTGCAGCTGCCGGAGGCCGCCCGCAGCGAAGCCACGCGCGACCAGTTCATCGCCAGCTCTCTCATGGAGGAAGCAATCCACTCGAGTTTGTTCGAAGGCGCCGTGAGCACGCGGGAGGCCGCCAAGGACATGCTGCGTTCGCAGCGCGCGCCCATCAATCGCGACGAACGCATGATCCTGAATAACTTCAGGGCCATGGACCGGCTGCGCGAGATGGCCAAGGCGCCGCTCACCCTCGAGAGCGTGCTGGAACTGCACCACATCATGACCGACGGCACCTTGGACCGCCCGGACCAAGCCGGCCGGATCCAGCAATCCGGGGACGCACGGGTCCAGGTGCTCGATGAACGCATCCATCGGGTGGTGCACGACCCGCCGCCGGCGGAGCAGCTGCCCGAACGCATGGCGCGGCTCGTCGAGTTCGCCAACGAGGAGGACGTGGTGGCGGGGCAGTACGTGCACCCTGTCCTGCGTTCGGTGCTGCTGCATTTCCAGCTGGCCTACGACCATCCGTTTTACGACGGCAACGGGCGCACGGCGCGCGCGCTGTTCTACTGGTCCATGCTGCGGCGCGGCTATTGGCTGGCCGAATACTTTTCCATTTCGCGGCTGCTGCACCAGAACCGCAAGCCCTATGAGCTGGCCTACCTGCAGGTGGAAAGCGACGCGCAGGATGGCACCTACTTCGTGCTGCAGCAGCTGGACGTGCTTGAGCGCGCGGTGGATGAACTGTTCGCCTATGTCGAGCGCAAGAGCCTGGCCCAGTCTGGCCTCCGGCGCCGCCTCCAGGGCCGCAACGACATCAACCATCGCCAACTCGCGCTGTTGGACCACGCCCTGCGTCGGCCCGGCGCCCAATACACGCATGAATCGCACGCCAACTCGCATCGCGTCAGCCTGATCACCGCGCGCAGTGACCTGCTGGCGCTGGTCGAGCAGGGCTGGCTGCAGCGGGTCCGCGCCGGTAAGCGCATGCTGTACCTGCCGGCGCCCGGCTTGGCCGACAGGCTCGACTGACGCGGCCTGCGCTCGTGCACCGCTTCAGGCAATTTGTCGCGAACCTCCAAGTCCCCCGCATGCAGACCAGGAATCCATGAGCAATCCAAAGCTCTTCGAACCGCTCGCCATCGGCGCGCTGCAGCTGGCCAACCGCATCGTCATCGCGCCCATGTGCCAGTACTCGGCGGTGGACGGCTGCATGACCGACTGGCACCTGATCCACCTGGGCCAGCTTTCGCATTCGGGCGCCGGCCTGCTCACCATCGAGGCCACCGCCGTGCTGCCGGAAGGCCGCATCAGCTACGGCGACGTCGGGCTGTACGACGACGCCTCCGAGGCGGCGATGGCCGCGGTGCTCGAAAGCGTGCGCCGCTGGTCGGCCATGCCCATCGCCATCCAGTTGGCGCACGCGGGCCGAAAGGCCTCCACCGAGCTGCCCTGGCATGGCAGCAAGCAGATCGCGCCCGGAGAAAAAAACGGCTGGCAGACCGTCGCGCCTTCAGCGTTGTCG
>JANNQY010000252.1:0-3729 GCA_031400995.1 Lysobacteraceae bacterium | reverse complement strand
AACCACCCCCTCATTCCCCTCGATCGAGCTGCAGGGCGTGCGCCTGGCCGGCCAGGAAGAGCTGCTCAGCCCGGCCGCCCTTACCTTCCTGACCGATCTGCACCGCGCTTTCGAGCCGGATCGCCAGGCCGCCCTGGCCGCGCGCCGCCAGCGCCAGGCGCGCTACGACGCCGGCGAGCTGCCCGATTTCCGCGCTGACACCCGCGCTCTGCGCGAAGCCGACTGGACCGTCGCGCCGCTGCCTGCGGCCCTGCTGGATCGCCGGGTGGAAATCACCGGCCCGGTGGATCCGAAGATGGTGATCAACGCGCTCAATTCGGGCGCCAGCTGCTACATGGCCGACTTCGAAGACAGCACCTGCCCCACTTGGGAGAACCTGCTCACCGGCCAGCGCGCGCTGCGCAAGGCCGCGGCCGGCAGCCTGGACTGGATGGCGCCGGACGGCAGCAAGCATTACGTGCTCAACGCGGACTCCAAGACCGTGCTGATCGTGCGTCCGCGCGGCTGGCACCTGGACGAGAAGCACGTACTGGTGGACGGGCAGCGGATGAGCGCCAGCCTGTTCGACTTGGGCCTGTTCGCTTTCCACAACGCGGCGGCGCTGCAGGCCAAGGACCGCGGCCCCTACTTCTACCTGCCCAAGCTGCAGGCGATGGAAGAGGCGGCGCTGTGGGACCGCGCGCTGGCCTTCATGGAAGCCCGCCTGGGCCTGCCCGAAGGCGCCATGAAAGTAACGGTGCTGATCGAGACGCTGCCGGCCGTGTTCGAGATGCATGAAATCCTGCACGCCCTGCGCGGCCGCATCGCCGGGCTCAACTGCGGCCGCTGGGACTACATTTTTTCCTACCTGAAAACCTTCCGTAAGCACCGCGACCGGGTGCTGCCCGAGCGCAGCCAGGTGGGCATGACCCAGCCCTTCCTGAAGGCCTATTCCGAGCTGCTTATCCAGACCTGCCACCGCCGCGGCGCGCACGCGATGGGCGGCATGGCGGCGCAGATTCCCATCGCCGGCGACCCGATCGCCAACGAGGAAGCGCTGGCGCGCGTGCGCGCCGACAAGCTGCGCGAAGCCAACGCCGGCCACGACGGCACCTGGGTGGCGCATCCGGCGCTGATCCCGCTGGCGCGCGCGGTGTTCGACGAGAAGATGCCCGGCCCGCACCAGCAGCACGTGCGCCGCGAAGACGTGACCGTGGACCGCGACACGCTGATCCGCCCGAGCCTGGGCACCATCACCCGCAAGGGCTTCGACAACAACGTGGAAGTCTGCGTGCGCTACCTGGCCGCGTGGCTGGATGGCCAGGGCTGCGTGCCGATCCACTGGCTGATGGAAGACGCCGC
The DNA here is from genome assembly GCA_031400995.1 of Lysobacteraceae bacterium. Taxonomy (GTDB): domain Bacteria; phylum Pseudomonadota; class Gammaproteobacteria; order Xanthomonadales; family Xanthomonadaceae; genus Arenimonas. Next base: position 2,388 of record JANNQY010000252.1, on the reverse strand, counting down.
CACCGCCGAAATCGGCCGCGCGCAGCTGTGGCAGTGGCTGCACCACGGTGCCCTGCAGCTCGACGACGGCACGCCGGTGGATTTTTCGCTGTTCGACCGCGCGCTGATAGCGCTCCCCTCCAAGCTGGCCGACCGGATGAAGCTGCCGGGTGGCTCGAAGATCAATGAAGCGATCGCGCTGCTGGACGAGCTGACGCATGCGGACGAGCTGGCGGATTTCTTGACGCTGCCGGCCTACGAGCGGCTTGCGTAGCCGCCCTTCTCCTTTCCCCGTTCACGGGGGAAGGCCGGGATGGGGGCGCCCCGCAAGAGCGTGCCCCCTCCCCAACCCTCCCCCGTGAAACAGGGGAGGGAGACAAACACCCCCTTCACTCCCAAGGAACATCGCCATGACCACCACCCTCCCCACCGCCGAGCAGCTGAAGCACACCTGGGCCACCGACCCGCGCTGGACCGGCATTGAACGCGGCTACAGCGCCGAAGAAGTGGTCCGCCTGCGCGGCACCGTCGCGGTGGAGCATTCGCTCGCGCGCCTGGGCGCCAACAAGCTGTGGAAGTACCTGGGCGAGAAGCCCTTTGTGAACGCGCTGGGCGCGCTCACCGGCAACCAGGCCATGCAGCAGGTTAAGGCCGGCCTGAATGCCATCTACCTCAGCGGCTGGCAGGTGGCGGCCGACGCCAACGTGGCCGGCGAGATGTATCCCGACCAGTCCTTGTACCCGGCCAACTCGGTGCCGCTGGTGGTCAAGCGCATCAACAGCACCCTGCTGCGCGCCGACCAGCTGCACCACGCCGAAGGCAATGACGACATCGATTTCCTGCAGCCCATCGTTGCCGATGCCGAGGCCGGTTTCGGCGGGGTGCTCAATGCGTTCGAGCTGATGAAGTCCATGATCGAAGCCGGCGCTGCCGGCGTGCATTTTGAAGACCAGCTGGCCAGCGTGAAGAAGTGCGGCCACATGGGCGGCAAGGTGCTGGTGCCCACCCAGGAGGCCGTGCAAAAGCTCATTGCCGCGCGCCTGGCCGCCGACGTGTCCAACGTGCCCACGCTGCTGATCGCCCGCACCGACGCCGAGGCCGCCGACCTGCTCACCAGCGACGTGGACCCGAACGATGCGCCCTTCTGCACCGGCGAGCGCACCGTGGAAGGTTTCTACAAGACCCGTCCGGGCATCGACCAGGCCATCAGCCGCGGCCTGGCGTACGCGCCGTGGGCCGACCTGATCTGGTGCGAGACCGGCAAGCCCGACCTCGCCTTCGCGCGCAAGTTTGCTGAAGCCATCCATGCCAAGTTCCCGGGCAAGATGCTGGCCTACAACTGCTCGCCGTCGTTCAACTGGAAGAAGAACCTGGACGACGCCACCATCGCCAGCTTCCAGAAAGAGCTGGCGGCCATGGGCTACAAGTTCCAGTTCATCACCCTGGCCGGTTTCCATTCGCTCAACTACTCCATGTTCAACCTGGCCTACGGCTACGCCCGCAGCCAGATGAGCGCGTTCGTGGAGCTGCAGGAGGCGGAGTTCGCCGCCGCCGAGCGCGGGTTCACGGCCGTCAAGCACCAGCGTGAAGTGGGCACCGGCTATTTCGATTCGGTCACCCAGGCCATCCAGGGCGGGCAGAGCTCCACCACCGCGCTGAAGGGCTCGACCGAAGAAGAGCAATTCCACGGCGAGCGTCCGGCCGCCGCGGCCTGAGTTCAGAGCGCTCACCCGGTCTTCACCTGCGGGGGTGAGGGCCGGGTGCGGCGTGTTTCTAGACCGCCGTCGCTGTTTGCACTGGCACGCCTTGGATACACTTGGGGATAACCTGACCCGAGCTAGCCGTGACCCCAGCCGATATCGAAGGCGGCCTCGCCGCCGCCGCGCAATCCAGCACCTCCGCGGATAGCCGGCTGCCCACCCAGCTTTCCCCCGAAGAGTTCCGCATCCTGGCGGCCGCGGGCGTGAGCCGTGCGGTGCTGCCGGGCGAGGAGCTTTTCCGGCGCGGCGAAGCGGCACAAAGCATGTTCGTCATCGATACCGGCGAGATCCGCCTCGGCTTCGACGATGGGCTGGCCGACAAGCTGCTGGGCCCGGGCCAATATTTCGGCGAGCTGGCGGTGTTCATCGGCCGGCACCAGCGCTTCGCCCGCGCGGTGGCGGAAACCGCCGGCGTGCTTTACGAAATCACCCAGTCGGCGTTCAAGACCCTGGTGGAGCGCGAGCCGGCGCACGTGGCGCGCTTCATGCAGCGCAGCTTCGCCTACCTGGTGGCGGGCGAGCACCAGCTGGTGCAGCACCTCAAGCGCCGCAACGAAGACCTGATGCAGACCCTGGACACCCTGCGCCAGACCCGCACCGAGCTCACCGTGGCCCAGCAGCTGGTGCGCACCGACGACCTCACCGGCCT
>JANNQY010000251.1:0-2137 GCA_031400995.1 Lysobacteraceae bacterium | reverse complement strand
TGGGCCCATGACTGACTTCCCCGCCAGCCGCGCCGCCGGCCTTGATGCAATGGCTTCCTTCGTGCCCGCCATGGGCAGGCGTTACGCCAACGGCCGCAATGCCGACCATGGTCCCGGCGCCCACAAGGCGGTGTCGCAGCTCTCGCCCTATATTCGCCGCCGCCTGGTTACCGAACAGGAAGTCGTGGCGGCCGCGATCGTTGCCCATGGCCCCGAGCTGGCGGAAAAGTTCGTCGAGGAAGTGTTCTGGCGCACCTATTTCAAGGGCTGGCTGGAGCGGCGGCCGCAGGTTTGGACCAGCTACACCCTGGGCCTGCAGGCCGATCTTGCCGCGATGGAGGACGACCGCAAGCTGCGCCGCAGGGTGGAACGCGCGACGGAGGGGCAGACGGGGCTGGCGTATTTCGATGCCTGGGCCAGCGAGCTCGTCGAAACAGGGTATCTGCACAACCATGCGCGCATGTGGTTCGCCTCGATCTGGATTTTCACGCTCGGCCTGCCGTGGCGTCTGGGTGCGGACTTCTTTTACCGTCACCTGCTGGATGGCGATGCGGCGTCGAACACGCTCGGCTGGCGCTGGGTGGCCGGGCTTCATACGCGCGGCAAGCCGTACCCGGCGCGCGCCGACAACATCAAGACCTGTACCCACGGTCGCTTCACGCCCCGCGCCGGCGAGTTGGCGGACGTATCCGCGGGCCTGGAGGCGACCGAGCCCGAAGGCCTGCCGCCCGTCCTGGGGCTGCGCGACTTCATCACTCCTAAACTTGGTGTCCCCACTGCACTGCTCGTCACCGAGGAGGATTGCAGGCTGGAAGACTTCGCACCGTTGCATCTCGACATTCGAGCCACGGCCACGCTCGCCACGAGCCATTTGCGCTCGCCACTTCAGGTTTCAGAGGCAGTGCTCCGATTCGAAGCGGGCGCTCTGGCCGATGCGGCGGCGCGGGCAGGCTTGCCCGCCGCCGGGTTGCATGCAGACCATCCCGGCGAGCTGGCGCGGTGGGCCGGGACGGCGGGGGTCGCCCAGATCGTCACGCCCTACGCCACGCGTGGCCCGGTTTACGACTGGTTGCGCGAAGCGGCGCCCTCCCTGGCCGCGCACGGCATCACCCTGGCCGAATGGCGACGCGAGTGGGATGCCGAAATCTGGCCGTTGGCAACGGCGGGGTTCTTCAAAGTCAGGCAGCAGATTCCCCGCGTTCTGGCCGACTTGGGGTTGGTCTGACCCGCGCCACGGCTTTCGGGCAGCGTCGGGCATTGATGTGTGTCAGAGAGTGGCGTCGCATGCGCGCAGCGCACGCCCGGAACTCGCCGCCAAGCGGCTGTTTTGGTAGGATTTCGCACATTCCCCGTCCCTACGGCCCGGCCTTGCGCCGGGCGCGCGCATTGAGTGCCCCATGGAAAAGAGCTTCGAGCCCCAGACCTTCGAGACCAAGTGGTATGCCCACTGGGAGGCCACCGGCTGCTTCAAGCCCTCGGGCCAGGGCCCCGCGTACACCATCATGCTGCCCCCGCCGAACGTCACCGGCACCCTGCACATGGGCCACGCCTTCCAGCACACCCTGATGGACGCCCTGGTGCGCTACCACCGCATGAAGGGCTACGACACCCTCTGGCAAGTGGGCACCGACCACGCGGGCATCGCCACCGAGATGGTGGTGTCGCGCAACCTCGCGCTGGCCGGCCAGGGCGAAACCCGCGACGGCCTGGGCCGCGAGAAGTTCATCGAGAAAGTGTGGGAGTGGAAGCAGGAATCGGGCGACACCATCACCCGGCAGATGCGCCGCATGGGCGCCTCGGGCGACTGGTCGCGGCAGGCCTTCACCATGGACCCGGGCCCGAGCGAGGCCGTGCTGGAAACCTTCGTGCGCCTGCACGCCGAAGGCCTGATCTACCGCGGCCAGCGGCTGGTGAACTGGGACCCCGTGCTCAAGACCGCCATCTCCGACCTGGAAGTGGTGAGCGAGGAAGAGGACGGCAAGCTGTGGTCCATCCGCTATCCGCTGGCCGGCGGCGCGAGCTACGAGCACGTGGAGCGCGACGCCGACGGCAGCGAGACCCTGCGCGAGACCCGCGACTACCTGGTGGTCGCCACCACGCGCCCGGAAACCATGCTGGGCGATACCGCGGCCATGGT
>JANNQY010000250.1:0-14135 GCA_031400995.1 Lysobacteraceae bacterium | reverse complement strand
TGTACCAGTCCACGATCTTGGGCACGTCGCTGCGCCCGCGCGCGCCGCCAAAGGCGCTGCCGCGCCAGTTGCGGCCAGTGACCAGTTGGAACGGCCGCGTGCTGATCTCCGCACCCGCCGGCGCCACGCCGATGATGACGCTGGTGCCCCAGCCCTTGTGCGCGCACTCCAGTGCCTGGCGCATCACGTTGGTGTTGCCGATGCACTCGAAGGTGTAGTCGGCGCCGCCCTTGGTGAGCGACACCAGGAAGGGCACCAAATCGCCGCCCACTTCGGACGGATTCACGAAATGGGTCATGCCGAACTTGCGCGCCATCGCCTCGCGGCCCGGATTCAGGTCCACGCCCACGATCATGTCGGCGCCGGCCAGGCGCGCGCCCTGGATCACGTTCAGGCCGATGCCGCCCAGGCCGAACACGACCACCTTCGAGCCCACTTCCACCTTGGCGGTGAAGATGACCGCGCCGATGCCGGTGGTGACGCCGCAGCCGATGTAGCAGACCTTGTCGAAGGGCGCGTCCTCGCGAATCTTCGCCAGCGCGATTTCCGGCACCACCGTGTACTGCGCGAACGTGGACGTGCCCATGTAGTGCAGCACCGGCTTGCCGTCGAGCGAAAAGCGGCTGCTGCCGTCGGGCATCAGGCCCTGGCCCTGGGTGCTGCGGATGGCCTGGCACAGGTTGGTCTTGGGGTTGAGGCAGTACTCGCATTCCCGGCATTCGGGCGTGTAAAGCGGAATGACGTGGTCGCCCTTCTTCAGGGTTTTCACCCCGGGCCCCACGTCCACCACGATGCCGGCGCCTTCGTGGCCCAGGATGGCCGGGAATAGCCCCTCGGGATCGTCGCCCGACAGGGTGAACTGGTCGGTATGGCAGACGCCGGTGGCCTTGAGTTCCACCAGCACTTCGCCGGCGCGCGGCCCCTCGAGATCGACGGTTTCGATGCTCAGCGGTGCACCCGCCCGGTGCGCAACGGCAGCTTTGACTTTCATGGGGGACTCTCCCGGAGACAGACCGGAAGATTAACGCAGCCGGCGCCGACCGGATGTTTCGGCGACGCGAAGACGCGGCTCAGGCAGCCTTCGATTCCCGCGCATGCCACGCCGCCAGCACCGCGACTTCGCGCTCCGGCGCCAGGCCAGCTCGGGGCTTCGCGCGCCGTTCCGACGGCAGGTCGCGCCACCACGCCAGCGTGTCGCCCACCGTTTGCTCAAGCGGGCGATAGCGCAGCCCGGCCGCCGCGGCGCCCGCGCTGCTGATGCGGCCGAAACCGGCGTACTCCCCCTCGGCTGGAATCCAGACCGGCAGGTCCGACCACGGGGCCACTTTCTGTTCGGCCAGGAAATCCGCCGGCACCCACGTGATGCTGGAATTGGCCCCTGGCAGCGACGGACACGGCGCGCGCACGCACTGCAGCACGCTGCCGGCCTTGGCGGCGTCCTGGCAGGCGCGCAGGAAGTTTCCAAACAGGAGGCTGCCCGCCTGCGCGTCGGCGTTGAAAACACCCAGCGTCTTGCGCTCCAGGCACAGCAGGATGAACTCCGCCAGATCGCGCACGTCGATGAACTGCGTGGGCGCGTCCTCGGGCGCCGGCGCCAGCACTTCGCCGCCGCGATCGAAGCGCGCCGGCCAATAGGTGAAGCGATCGGTGGGGTCGCCCGGCCCCACGATCAGCCCCGGCCGGATCACGGTTACCTGGCCGGGCAGCGCAGCTTCGGCGGCCTGCTCGGAAAGCGCCTTCAGGCCGCCGTAGGTCTCGCCGGTCACTTCCTGCACCGTGGGATCGGCCAGCTTCGCCAATTCGCCGCTTTCATCCATGCCCGGCGTATCCATGCGGGCATAGACGGAAATCGTGGAGATGATCAGGTAGTGGGCGATCTTGCCGGCCAGCAGGCTGGCCGAGCGTGTCACGTCGCCCGGCAGGTAGGCCGAGGTATCGAGCACGGCGTCCCACTCCCGGCCCTGCAGCGCGCTCATGTCGGTCTTGCGGTCGCCCTTGAGCTGCTCGATGTCCGCGAACTCGGCGGCGCTGAACTTGTCCGGCGCGGTCTTGCCGCGATTGAACAGGGTGAGCAAGTGGCCGTGGGCGCGCGCCGCCGCCACGAAATGCGGCCCCAGGAAACCGGTGCCGCCCAGCACCAAAATCTTCAGCGGTTCACCGGTGCGCCCGGCGGCACCCGCGCGGCTCGCGGGCAGGGCCGACAGCACCGCTGCGGAGGCGGTAGCCGCCAGGAAATCACGACGATTGGCCATGGTGCGCTCCAGCTCAGGACGGGTCTGGCGGCAGCTTCGCCTGCTCCCGAATCAACCGCCAAGCGCCATAAGTCATTCCGACCGCCACCAGCACGCCCGCGCCGAACACCACCTGGGAACCAAACGCCGCCAGGCCCTTGTGGATCCAGGCGAACGAGACATCGCCGCCGCGATACACCGCGGTCTCGATGGCGGCCTTGGCCTTGTAGCGCGACTCTCGGTCCACCCGCGTGTAGATGGTTTCCCGGGCCGGCTTGGACAGCGCGAACTCGCTGGCGCGAGTGGCGATCTGGACGATGGCCACCATCAGCGGCAGCGGTGACGCCGACAGCACGGCGAAGCCGCCCAGGATGGCAAAGGCCGGGATCAGCAGCGCCGGCGCGACGCCAAACCGGGTCAGCAGCGGGCGCGTGATGAACACCTGCACCACCAGCACGATCACGTTTATCCACCAATCAATATTGGAATAGAACGCGGTGCGGAAGGTGTCCTCGGTGACGCGCATGGCGATCTCGCGCTGCTCGTTGTAAAGCAGCGTCCCGATGCCCACGCCAAAGAACATCACTGCTGCCATCGCCCGCAGCAGCGGGTCGCGCCAGATCAGGCGCAGGCCCTCCAGCACCCGGCCACCCATGGCTTCATCGCCGGAGCGGCCGCCGCGCCGCAGGTCGGCCGCGCGTGCCCAGGGCGCCAATTGGGCGATGCACAGCAGGCACACGGCCAGGAATCCCACCGACACCAGCATCATGTTGGCCACGCCCACCTGCACCACCAGCAGCTTGGTCAGGGTGGGGCCCGCCAGCCCGCCCAAGGTGCCGCCGGCGCCGATGAAGCCATAGAGCTGCTTAGCCTGGACGTTGTCGAAGATATCGCCCATGTAGCTCCAGAACACCGACACCGCGAACAGGTTGAACACCGCGGTCCAGATGAAGAACAGCGCGCCCCGCCCGGCCAGTTCGCCGTTGAACGCGAAGTAGAAGCCCACCAGGCAGCCGATGAACACCAGGTACACCACCGGCAGGAACACCCGCCGCGGGTAGCGGCTCACCAGCGCGCCGTAAACCGGCTGCAGCAGCAGCATCGCCACGAAGGTGCCCGTGAAGAGCACTTGCAGCGTGTAGGCATGCAGGTCCGTCCCGAAGCCGGCGAACCACGCCACCAGCCCGGGCGGGAAAATGTCCTCGACGTTGGCCGAGGCGGCCATGGCGTCTCGCACCGGCCGCAGCACGTAATAGCCGGTTAGCAGGCAGAAAAAATACAGGAAGGCCCAGCCCAAGTGCGGCAGCTCCCGCAGCGCGCCGCGCAGCTGGGACAGGCGGCCAACAGGGGCTATCGCTGGGTTCATTGGGCTTCCGCAGGGTAGTCACGAACCATAGCCAACCGGACCCGGCACCGCCAGCCCGGGCCCAGGATGTGCGCGCCGTCACGCTTGCAACACACCGCCCCCCGCGGGCCGAGTGTTTGCTCTAGAACGGGGGCCTAGCCTCGCCCCGTTACCGAATAAAGAAGATCTCGTGTACGACTACATCATCGTGGGTGCCGGCTCCGCCGGCTGTGTGCTGGCCAATCGGTTAAGCGAAGATCCCGGCACCAAGGTCCTGCTGCTCGAGGCTGGCCCCAGCGACTGGCATCCGTTTATCCACATGCCGGCCGCGCTTGCCAAGCTGGTGGGCAAAAAAGGCGTGAACTGGGACTACAACACCGCGCCCGAGCCCCAGCTTGATGGCCGCCTGCTGTGGTGGCCGCGCGGCAAGGTGCTGGGCGGCTCCAGCTCGATCAACGCCATGTGCTACATCCGCGGCCACGCCCGCGATTACGACGAGTGGGCCGACTTGGGCGCCGAAGGCTGGCACTGGGACAACGTGCTGCCGTACTTCAAGCGCAGCGAGGGCAACCAGCGCGGCGCCACTGAGTTCCACGGCGGCGACGGCCCGCTGGGTGTCTCCGACCCGCGCCACAAGAATCCGCTGTCCGAGGTATTCCTGGAGGCCGCCGAGCAGGCCGGCCACGCCGCCAGCGACGATTTCAACGGCGCGCGACAGGACGGATTCGGCTGGTACCAGACCACCACCCGCAACGGTGCCCGCAGCTCCAGCGCCGAAGCCTACCTGGCCCCGGTACGCAAGCGGCCCAACCTCAAAGTGATCACGCGCGCGCAGGCCAACCGCATCACCCTGGAAGATGGCCGCGCCACCGGCGTGGTCTATTCCGTCGCTGGCAAGGGCGCGTTCTGTGAAGGCGCCGCGCGCGAAGTCATCCTGTGCGGTGGCGCCATCAACTCGCCGCAGCTGCTCATGCTGTCGGGCATCGGTCCGGCCGCGCACCTGCGCCAGCACGGCATTACCGTGGTGAAGGACCTGCCCGGCGTAGGCGGCAACCTGCAGGACCACCTGGATGTCTGCACGCTGCAACGCTGCACCCAAGGCGTGAGCTACGACACCACCAGCGACGTGCTGACAGGCCTGAAGTACTACCTGTTCAAGTCCGGGCCAGGCACCAGCAACATTGCCGAAACCGGCGGCTTCCTGCGCAGCCGTTTTGCCGACGACGACCGACCCGATATCCAGTTCCACTTCGTGCCGGCGCAGCTCGACGACCACGGCCGCAACCGCCTGCCCGGCAACGGCTACACCCTGCACGCCTGCAACCTGCATCCGCGCAGCCGCGGCCGGATCTATCTGGCCAGTGCCAGCGCCGCCGACAAGGTGCGCATTGAGGCCGGCTACCTCAGCGATCCTGAAGGCTTCGACCTGAAGGTGATGCTGGAAGCGCTGCGGCTGTCGCGCGAGCTGCTGGCGCAGCCCGCCTTCGCCCCGTACCGCGGCGAAGAGCTGCAGCCCGGCGAGAAGAAGCAGGACGAGGCCGACTTGGTGGAATTCATCCGGCGCAAGGCCGAATCCATCTACCACCCGGTGGGCACCTGCCGCATGGGCCGCGCCGACGACCCCGACACGGTGGTGGATGCGCAGCTGCGCGTACTCGGTGTCGCGGGCCTGCGCGTGGTGGACGCTTCGGTGATGCCCAAGCTGGTGGGCGGCAATACCAACGCCCCCACCATGATGATTGCCGAACGCGCGGCCGACCTGATCCGGGGCGTGGCGGCCTGAGCCGCCGCGCCGGGCTCAGGCTCCGGCGTCCAGCATCGGCGGCAGCGGACAGTGCAGCGAGGCGCAGACCACTCGCAGCAGTTCCGCTTCAGCCACGGCCAAGCGTCCGTCGTGGCTGACCGCAGCGACCAGGCCCTCCACCAGCAGCTGCTTGCCCATCGGCTCCAGCTGGTCGAGCACTGGCCACACTTCATCCAGCGTCCGCAGCGGATCGGAGGGCGGCCGATAGGGTGCGTTGGCGTGCGGGAACAGCAGGCCCATGCCAGCCAAGTAAGCGCGCATCGCGGCGGCCGGGTCGGTGTGGCCCGCTTGCGCCAGCACCGTCATCAGTGAAATCGCCTCTGCAGTGCACCTCGCCAATCGGCGTTTGCCCGCCACCCAGGTGCCCGCCGGATCCAGCGCATCGTGCACCTGCACCCGCAGCAGCCGGCCCAGGCAATATTCGAAAAGACTGACCTGGCCGTCGGCATGGGTGAGTGCGAAGCAGCCGTCCATGAATTTTTCCAGGTCCTGCCGCGGCCGGCGCCGCAGTGCCGGCATGGCCATCGCGGCCAGCGGCAGCATCAGGATGCGCGGCAGGTCCGCTAAACGGTCGGCGTAGTCCAACGACTGCCGCGTCAGGCGCTCGTCCTGGCGCGCGGCCAGTTCGTACTGCTGGCGCTCGCGCGCTTTGCCCGGCGGCGCCAGCAGCAGGCCGTAAAGCAGCGGCACGGCCTCGTCGCGCTCGCGCGCCGCGCGCTGCAGCACGTCAGGAATGGCCTGCACCAGGGCGCCGGCACGCAGGTAGTCGTTGGCTTGCGGTGCGCCCACCTGGGCGATCACCGCCGGCGGGCTCACCGCCGTTTCGGTCTGGTCGCCAGGCAGCGGCAGCGGCTTGCGCTGGTCCAATCCCATCGCCATGTCTTCGTCCAGTCCCGAGGGTGGCTTCATCTGCCAGCGCGCCGACAGCTCCACCAGCGCCTGCGGCTTGAACGCCGGCTCCAGCGCCTGGATGCGCGCCAGCAGCGGCGGATGCGTTGCGAACAGCGATGAATAGCCAACGCCGTCGCCAAAGAGCATGTGCGCCACTTCCTCGGTTTCGCGGCTGGCCAGCTTGGAGCCATCCTGCAGCCCGCCGATTTTCTTGAGCGCGCCGGCCAGCCCGGTGGTCTGGCGGGTGAACTGCACGGCGGAGGAATCCGCCAGGAACTCGCGCTGGCGACTCACTCCGGCCTTGATCAGGCGCCCGAAAAATTGCCCGAGTGAGCCGATGATCACCAGCCCCAGCGCCGCCAGCAGCACCGGCAGCACGCCCTTGGAGTTGCGGCCGCCGCGGGTGTGCAGCAGCACCTTGCGGCCGATGATGCCCAGCACGAGGATGCCGAACAGCACGCCCATCAGATGGATGTTCAGGCGCATGTCGCCGTTGAGCACGTGGCTGAACTCATGCGCCACCACGCCCTGCAGCTCGTCGCGGTTGAGTTTGTCCAGCGCGCCGCGCGTCACCGCCACTGCGGCATCGCTGGGCGAGTAGCCAGCGGCGAAGGCGTTGATGGCTGATTCGTCCTCCAGAACGAAAATCTGCGGCACCGGCACGCCCGAGGCGATGGCGATTTCCTCCACCACGTTGCGCAGGCGCCGATAGTGGAAATCGTGGGTGTCTTCGGGGACCGGGGTGCCGCCCATTTGCTGCGCCACGGCCGCGCCGCCTGCGCGCAGGCTGGAAATGCGATACAGCGAGGCCACGCCGATGATTCCCAGCGTAACCAGGCTCGCCAGCACCGTGCCCAGCGCCAGTTTTTCCGGCGAGGTGTCTTCGCCCAGTCCGCCGAACACGGCCAGGAACACGATGTCCACCGCCAGCACCACCGCGCCCACCGCCAGTACGAACAGAACGATCAGCCGTTTGGACTGACGCCGGGCCTGGTCCTGGCGCTCGAAGAAATTCATGCGCGTACGTGCTCCGGAACGCGGCCCCTCCCCGCACGGGGGAAGGGCCGCAGGGTCAGAACGAAACCTTCGGGGCGTCGCGCTGGGCCGGCTCGGTGATCTCGAGCAAAGCCGCCGCCACGAAGTTGAACATGCCGGCCAGGAGGTTCGAGGGGAACACCTCGCGCCGGTTGTTGTAGGCCATCACGCTGTCGTTGTAGGCCTGGCGCGCGAACGCGATGCGGTTCTCGGTGGAGGTCAGTTCCTCCGTGAGTTGCATCATGTTCTGGTTGGCCTTCAGGTCCGGATAGGCTTCCGACACCACCATCAGCCGCGACAGTGCGCCGGCCAGGCCGGACTCGGCGTTGCCCAGCGCCGCCATCGCGCCCGGGTCACCCGGATTGGCCTTGGCGGCGGCCAAACCACTCACCGCGGCAGCGCGCGCCTGGATAACCGCTTCCAAGGTTTCGCGCTCGTGCTTGAGGTAGCCCTTGGCCACTTCCACCAGGTTGGGGATCAGGTCGTAGCGCCGCGTCAGCTGCACGTCGATCTGGGCGAAGGCGTTCTTGAAGGCGTTGCGGGCGGTGATCAGGCCGTTGTAGATGCCCACGCCCCAGAACAGGCCAATGGCAGCGATTACGACCAGCACAAGCAAAGTCATCATCAGGTATCTCCCCGGGTTCAGGCCTTGCGCGATAGGTCACGCTAGAATGGGCCTGTCCCGCAAGCATACGTCGGTCATGCCAGTCACGAAAGCCACTCCGTTGCGCCGCCTCCCCTCCCTTCTGCCCGTGTCGATACTGGTGCTGGCTCTAGCCATGGCCGGCGCCGCAGCGGGCGCGGTGCCTCCCGCACCGCCGGCACCGCGCGCACCGCCCGCACCGCTGCCCGACTTCACCGCGCAGGCGCGCGAAATCGAGAAGCTGGCCGAAGGCGTGGTGACGCAGGCGCGCATCCCGGGCATGGCCATGGCGATTGTCCAGAATGGCAAGGTGATATCGCTGCGCGGCTATGGCGTGGTGGACAGTCGCAATCCGCTGCCGGTGGGAACGGATACCGCATTCCGGGTGGCGTCGCTGTCCAAGGCGTTCGCGGGAACGCTGAGCGCACTGCTGGTCAGCGAGGGCGCGATGTCCTGGGATAGCCCCATCGCCAACCAACTCCCAGCGTTCAACCTGCGCGACGTGCAGGGAGCGCAGCGACTGACGGTGCGCGAAGTGCTGAGTCATCGCGTAGGCCTGGGCTACAACACCTACGACCGTGACCTCGAGGCGGACCAGCCTTACCCGCTGCTGGCCGAGCGCCTGTCGCAGGCGCCGCTCACCTGCAGCCCCGGCGACTGCTATGCCTACCAGAACATCGCCTTCAGCCTGGTCGGCGACCTGGTGTTTGCGGTGACGGGCGACTTCTATGCCCACCAGGTGGAGAAGCGTCTGTTCCATCCGCTGGGCATGTATGGCGCCACCTTCGGCCGCGACGGCCTGGAGTCCAGCGCCAGCTGGGCGCGCCCGCACGTTCGCAGCGGCGGCAAATGGCTGCCGGTGCGGCCCAAGGAAACCTACTACCGCATCCCTCCGGCCGCCGGCGTCAACGCCAGCATCCACGACATGGCCCAGTGGCTCATCGCCCAGATGGGCCACCGCCCCGACGTGCTGTCGGCGGATATCCTCAACGAGATCCAGACGCCCCAAGTGGCCACGCCGGGCGAAGTGCGCGGTGCCGGCTGGCGCCGGGAGCGCATGACCCGCGCTTACTACGGCTTGGGCTGGCGCATTTACGACTACGCCGGCGAAACGCTGATTTTCCACGCCGGCGCCGTGCAGGGTTTTCGCGCCCAGATCGCCTTCCTGCCGGATCGGGACATCGGCCTGGTGGTGCTCTGGAACAGCGAGAGCAACATGCCGTGGGGATTGATGCCGACTACGCTGGATCGCGCCCTGGGCCTGCCTCCGCGCGATTGGCTGGCGCCCGAGCCGGTGCGCCCGGCGCCCCGCCGCCGGCGCTGACTGCCGCCGCCGTGGCGCGGCCAAGCCCAGACGCACAAACGCCGGCGCGAGGCCGGCGTTGCTCTTTACTGCCTTTGTAAAGTCTCCCTCCCCGCCTGGGCAACACGGGGAGAGAGTCCAGATTACAACGTTTGGCGTTCCGTCTTACAGCGACGGAGCAACCGGGGCGGCCGGCATGGATGCCGGCTTCTTGGCGGCGGGCTTCTTGGCCGCCTTTTTCTTTGCAGCAGGCTTCTTCGCGGCCTTTTTGGCGACTTTCTTGGCAGCCTTCTTGGCTACTTTCTTCTTGGCGGCCTTCTTGGCTACCTTTTTGACAGCCTTTTTGGCGACCTTCTTCTTGGCAGCCTTCTTGGCAACCTTTTTGACGGCCTTCTTGGCAGCCTTCTTGGCGACCTTCTTCTTGGCAGTCTTCTTGACCGCCTTCTTGATCGCCTTCTTGGCAACTTTCTTGGCGACCTTCTTCTTCACGGCCTTCTTGGCCGCTTTCTTCACCATCTTCTTGGCAACAGCCTTTTTCACGGTCTTCTTCGCGGCCTTTTTGGCCGGCTTTTTCGCAGCTTTCTTAGTAGCCATGGTCAACTCCTCGTCAGTTGGCTTTTGGACTGCCCAGTCACAAAGGCACCGCCGCGGGAGGATTCCCGCGACGCTCCGCCGTCGCGCACAAGGCGCGGCGGGCGGATGGGGTTCGGCGCAGGGCTGCGCCGGAAACTAAAACGCCCGGGCCGTGACCGGTCCGGGCGTGGAATGGGGCGCTGCCGAGGCGCTTGGACTTCGATTTCGCGGAGGGATGTTTGCCCTGATCCACCGTGTCGAACACCCGGGTGGACTTCTGTTTTTCGGACCGCGTTGTCGATTCGTTCTTGATCACTCTTTTCCGCAGTTCACATCTGCTGGGCGAAAGCTAATCACGGGAAATCTTGATGTCAACAACTTTGCAGAAATAATTTCAAGGCGCCGGGGCCCGGAGGAGCTTGCGGCGACGCCACGACAACGTGTGCGAATTGCGGTTGGCTACTCGTAGGAAAAACACCCGTGATAAAAAAGCGCTTTAAAAATGCGCTGCGCTTCACCATCGTGGTGAGCGCGCATGATTTTCGCTGCATGCGTGGCGCCACCGCACACACGCCAAAACCGGGTTTCAGGGGCTCGAAAAAAAGTTTTCCGGGCGGCCCCCGGAAGGCGAATTTGCGCGCCGCAAAACCCCGAACTGCGCTGGAATTCGCCGCCACGGGTCCGCCGCCTGGCGCGCCGAAACAAGAAATCGCACCGCCGCGCACACCGTTGGGATCGCCAAAATGGCACCGGCCGCGCAAGGCGGCCGGTGCGGAGGTTGCGGTGTCTGGACGCCGGGCTAGTGGCCTTCGTCCTCGAGCAGCTGGGAGTAGTCGTCGGGCGACAGCAGCTCCTTGAACTGGTCGGGCTCGGTGGTCTCGATCACGAAGATCCAGCCTTCGCCGTAGGCGTCCTCGTTGATGGTCTCGGGCTTGTCGGTGAGCGCGGAGTTCACCTCCACCACCTTGCCGCCAATCGGGGAATAGACGTCCGAGGCGGCTTTCACCGACTCCACCACGGCCGCCGCGCCGCCCTGCTCAATGGTGTCGCCAACGCTGGGCAGCTCCACGTACACCAGGTCACCCAGCAGGCCCTGGGCGTGGTCGGAGATGCCTACGGTGATGCGGCCGCTGTCTTCGATGCGGGCCCACTCGTGGGACTTGAGGAACTTCAGGTCGCCGGGAATCTCACTCATGACAGGCCTCGGGGTGGGTGCTGCGGCTGGGGGTGTGGATAGTCTAGCGGGCTGCGCGGGTCGTCGCATCTTGCCGGGTTTCGGCGCTCAGGGAAGCACGCCCGGCTGCGCAGCGCCGTCGCGCACGAACGGATACTTCACCACCCGCACTGGCAGGCGCTTGCCGCGGATGTCCACCTCCACCGCGCCCGGTTCACCGGCCGGAATACGCGCCAGTGCGATCGCCTTGCCCAGCGTCGGCGAGAAGGTGCCCGACAGGATCTCGCCTTCGCCGGCGGCGGTGAACACCGCCTGGCCGTGGCGCAGCACGCCCTTCTCGTCCAGCACCAGGCCGATCATCTGCCGGGCGGCACCGGCCGCTTTTTGCGACTCGAGCGCCGCACGTCCAGTGAAGTCGCGTGCGGCATCCAGCGCCACCGTCCAGGCCAAGCCGGCTTCGTAGGGCGTGGCGGTTTCATCCATGTCCTGGCCGTACAGCGCCATGCCGGCTTCCAGGCGCAGGGTGTCGCGCGCGCCCAGGCCGGCGGGCTTGACGCCCACCGCCAGCAAGCGGCTCCAGAAGTCGGCGGCCTGCGCCTCGGGCACCATGATTTCGAAGCCGTCCTCGCCGGTGTAGCCGGTGCGCGCAACGAACAGGCCGTCAGCATCACAGGCCGCGAACTTGCCCAGCTTGCCCGCCGCCAGCGCCGCGGCCGGGCTCAGCAGCTCCAGCACCTTGGCGCGCGCGTTCGGACCCTGCACCGCCACCATCGCCAGGTCGCGGCGTTCGGAAATGCGCAGTCCAAAGGGCTGTGCCTGGGCGCTGATCCAGGCCACGTCCTTGTCGCGGGTGGCGGCGTTCACCACCAGCCGGAAAAAATCCTCGGCCATGAAATAGATGATCAGGTCGTCGATCACGCCGCCGTGGGCATCGAGCATGCAGGCATACAGCGCCTTGCCCGGCAGCTTGAGCTTGTCCACCGAATTGGCGACCAGCTGGCGCAGGAAGGGCCGCACCTGGTCCCCGTGCAGGTCCAGCACGGTCATGTGCGAGACGTCGAACATGCCCGCATCGCGACGCACCTGGTGGTGCTCTTCAATCTGGGAGCCGTAGTGGATCGGCATGTCCCAGCCGCCGAAGTCCACCATCTTGGCGCCCAGTGCGCGGTGGGTGTCGTTCAAGACCGTTTGCTTGCTCACTGAAACCCCCGCCATTCTCGACAAGTCCTCATTATCGCAGAGCCCCCTTGGTAAGGGGGCGCGCCGACAGGCGCGGGGATCGGGAGTGATGAGCCGGGGCCCGCGATCCGCGAGGCGGATCGTGGGGATGACTTTCCCGCGAATACGGGAAAGTCAGCGCTGCTGCCGCACCAGCCACCACACCGGCAGCAGGCCGACCGCGCAGAGCCACAGTGCCGGCCATGCCGCCTGCGCCCACAGGCCCTCGGAGGTGTAGCCGTAGATTTTCACCGCCAGCGTGTCCCAGCCGAACGGCCGCAGCATCAGGGTGGCGGGCAGCTCCTTCACGGTTTCCACCAGCACCAGCAGCAGGGCGGCCACCAGGCCCGGGCGCAGCAGCGGCAGCGCGATCCGGCGCAGCCGCTGGTGCCACGGCACGCCGAGCAGGCGCGCCGACTCCAGCAGTGACGGCCGCAGCGTCTGGAAGGCGGCTTGCGTGGCCTCGTGGCCAATGCGCAGGAAGCGCGCCGACAGCGCCAGCAGCAGGCCCAGCAGGCTTGAACTGAGCGCCCAGCCGCCCAGCCACGGCAGGCTGCGCTCGGCCGCCAGCAGCAGCCACATCGCGCCCACGGCCAGCACCGTGCCGGGCACCGCATAGCCCAAGCCGGCGGCGAAACCTGCCGCGCGCACGCCGCGATCACCGCCGCTGCGCCGCAGCAGCAGTGCGAACAGCAGCGACAGAACGAGTACCGTCACGGCGGCCAGAACCGCCAGCAGCGCCGTGTTGGCCGCCGTCGCACCCATTTGTGGCAGCGCGCCGCGCGATTGCCAGGACCACGCCACCAGCTGCAGCACGGGCGCTACGAAACCCAGCGCAACGGTGACACTGGCGAGGGCCGTCAGCGCCCAGCCGCGCCAACCGCGCAGCCGTCGCCGCGGCGGCGGCGTGAGCTGCCGGCCGGCGTGCCGGCCACGGCCACGGCCCCACTGCTCCAGCACCAGCACGCAGGCAACCACCGCCACGGTGCCAAACGCCAGCTGCGCGGCGGCAGGCAGCGAATACAGGCCGAACCAGGTCTTGTAGACCGCGGTGGTCAAGGTATCCACGCCCAGCAGGCTCACGGCGCCGAAATCGGCGATGGCTTCCAGCAGCACCAGGCTCAGGCCCGCCATCCACGCCGGCCGCGCCATCGGCAGCGCGGCGCGGAAGAACGCGCGCCACGGACCGAGCCCCAGCGAGCGCGCCGCGTCCATGGCGGCGCTGCCCTGGCGCAGGAACGCCGCGCGCGCCGTCAGGAAGACATAGGGATACAGCACCGCGGCCAGCACCAGGGCGGCGCCCGGCACGCTGCGCAATTCCGGAAATGAAGACGGCGCGCCACCCAGATGGCGCCACGCCGTTTGCAGCGGCCCGGCGTAGTCACTCAAGCCCACGTAAACGAAGGCGACCACGTAGCCCGGCAGCGCCATCGGCAGCACCAAGGCCCAATCAAACATGCGCCGCCCCGGCCACTCAAAGCGCGCGCTGGCCCAGGCAAAGCCCACGCCGGGAATCAGCGTGAAAACCGCCAGCAGCGCCAACAGCATCAAGGTATTGCGCAGCGCCGCGGGCAGCACGTACTGCAGCAGGTGCGCCCACACCTCCGGCTGCGGCTGGGCGAACGCACTGGCCAGCCACAGCACCGGCAGCAGCAGCGGCAGCGCCAAGCCCCAGGCAATTGCCCGGGGCCAGGCCTTGCCTGCCGCACCCTGTGTCATCGCCTCAGCGCCAGCCGGCGCGATCCATCAGGCGCACGGCTTCGGCCTGTCGCTGTCCGGCCACCGCCACATCAATGGCGTCCGCCTTGAACCGACCCCAGGCCGCAACCACCGGGTCCAGCGCAACGCCGGGCTTGGCGGGCGTTTCGAAATTGGCGCGGGCGAATTCGGCCTGCACCTCATCGGTGGCCAGCCACTC
>JANNQY010000249.1:0-4386 GCA_031400995.1 Lysobacteraceae bacterium | reverse complement strand
CTCGTTGAGCGCCAGCAGGTCGCCGGTGGTGAGCATCAGTTCGGTCAGGCGAGAGTTTTCGGCGTCCGACCCGTCGCACCAGTGCACGGCATCGGGCTGTGTTAGGCGGACGACCGAGTCGAGCCAGTCGTTGAGAGAGGCAAGTTGGCTGGACATGGCGCAAGGGCTCCTGGCGGGGCCGGCAAAGGGAAAGAGGGTGCGGCGCGCGAAACGGCGCCGGCTTATGCATACGTATTCTATCGGCTCATTACCGGCCTGTCCCCGGGGGACAGTGACGCGTCGCCGTGCAGCTAGACCGGGATCAGGGTGGACATCACGTGGCCCACGTAGGCTTCGAATTCATCGTGATGAAGACGCGGTTGGCCCAACTGCAGCGACAGCTGCAGGAAACCGACGTAGGCCGCATAGGTCAGCCGGGCGCGGTTCTGGGCATCCAGGCGCGGCAGGCCAGCCTGCCGGAAGCTGGCCGTGAGGTAGTCCAGGCGCCGCTGAGACACCCGATGCAGCACCGGCTGCACCACCGGATGGTCCAGCGCCTTGAGCAGCTCGGAATAGATGATGTGCGGCCTGAGTTCGTGCGCCACCAGCCCGAACAGGGCCTTGAGCCGCGCGCGAGGGTCGGAAATGGCTTCGAGCTGCCCAAACACCGTTTCCTGCTCAAGCCTCTCCCAGCGCTCCAGCGCGGCCACCAGCAGGGCCTCGCGGGACGGGAAATGCCAATAGAAGCTACCCTTGGTAACGCCGAGGCGACGGGCCAGGGGTTCCACCGCCACTGCCGCCAAGCCTTGCTCGGCGATCACATCCAGGGCCGCCAGCGCCCAATCCTCGGCGCTCAGTCGGGTGGGGCGTTCTAGCTTGGGGGCGGGGGCGACCATACGGTGGCAGTCTACTGTCTGAGGATGGGGGCAGGTAAGCGGGCCCGACTGCGACTCGCTGTCTCATCATGCACCATACGCATTCGTATTGACACTCCGGCCAAGCCTGCCCATACTTTCCCGTATGGTCACGCCAGCCCCCGCCCATGAAACCACTGACTCCCTCCCGCTGCGGCTGGTGGCGAGGGACGGACTGCGGCTGGCTGCGGACACTTTTCCCGGTCGCGCGCCCGGGCTGCTGCTGGCGCATGGCTTTGGCCAGACCCGCCAGGCATGGCGAACCACGCAGCTGCGCCTGAGCGATGCTGGCTATGCCAGCCTGGCCTGGGACGCCCGTGGCCACGGCGAATCCGACGGCAACCCCATGCATGTGCCCTATCAGGGCAACCAACTGGTGGACGACGTCTGCAGCGCCGCCGCCGCGGCAGGCGCGCGGCCCATCCTGGTGGGTGCGTCCATAGGCGGGCTGACGGGACTGCTGGCGCAGGCGCGCGAGCGGCCGTTTTCGGCCTTGGTGCTGGTGGATATCACCCCGCGCTGGGAAGCCGCCGGCTTGGAGCGCATCCTTGGCTTCATGAGCGCGCATCCCGAGGGCTTTGATTCGTTCGAACATGCCGCTGAGCAGATCGCCGCCTACCTGCCGCACCGGCGCGAGAAGAAAACGCCGCAGCAGCTCGCGCACCTGCTGGTAAAACGCGACGATGGCCGCTACGCCTGGCACTGGGATCCGCGCCTGCTCAGCGAATTCATCCCCGGCAGCGGCGAGCTGCAGGAACAGATCGAGCAAGCCTGCCGCCAGCTCGACGTGCCCACGCTGCTGGTCAGCGGCGGCCGCAGCGACCTGGTCACCGCGGACACCGTTGCCCACTTTTTGGAACTAGCCCCGCACGCGCGCCACGTTGAGTTGCCACAAGCAACGCATATGGTGGCCGGCGACGACAACAGCGCCTTCACTGACACCCTGCATCATTTCCTTTCCGCCCTGGCCACCCCCACGGCCGCCCACGGAGCAACACCATGAGCATTCTTGCCCCCTTCCTCGCGCTGGCCCTGGTCACGCTCCTGGTGGCGTATCACCGGCTGAGCCTGGCGATCTTCACCGCGATGGCCGCCTCGGCGCTTGTAGCCGTGGCGCTGGCTGGCGCCAACCTCACCGCCACCGTCGTGGCCGCCGTGATTTTGGCGCTGGGCACCCTGCCCCTGCTGATCACGCCGCTGCGCCAGCCGCTGATCACGGCGCCGCTGCTGAAGTTCTATACCAAGATCCTGCCGCCGCTTTCGGACACTGAGAAAACGGCGCTGGAAGCCGGCACGGTGGGCTTCGAAGGCGAGCTGTTTTCCGGCATGCCCAAGTGGGAGCAACTGCTTGCCCAGCCCAAGCCGGTGCTCACCGCCGAGGAACAGGCGTTCCTGGACGGCCCGGTGGAGCAGGCCTGCCGCATGGCCAATGATTGGGACATCACCCACGTCCGCAACGACCTGCCGCCCGAGCTGTGGGACTACCTGAAGAAGCAAAAATTCTTCGGCATGATCATTCCCAAGGAGTTCGGCGGTCTCGGCTTCTCGGCGCTGGCGCACCACAAGGTAATCCAGAAGCTGGCCTCGATTTCGGCGACGCTCAGCTCCACCGTGGGCGTGCCCAACTCGCTGGGCCCGGCCGAACTGCTGCTGCACTACGGCACCGATGAGCAGAAGCACCACTACCTGCCGCGCCTGGCCGATGGCCGCGAAGTGCCCTGCTTCGCGCTCACCGGCCCCACGGCCGGCTCGGACGCCACCTCACTGCCGGACTACGGCATCGTGTGCGAAGGCGACTGGAACGGCGCCCGCGTGCTCGGCGTCAAGCTCACCTTTGACAAGCGCTACATCACGCTCGCGCCCGTGGCCACCGTGATTGGGCTGGCATTCCGCCTGTACGACCCGAACAAGCTGCTGGGCGAGCAGGCTGATCGCGGCATCACGCTGGCGCTGGTGCCGCGCGATGCGCCGGGCCTGGAAATCGGCCGGCGCCATTTCCCGCTCAACTGCGCCTTCCAGAACGGCCCGGTGCGCGGCAAGGAAATCTTCCTGCCGCTGAGCCAGCTGATTGGCGGCGAAGACTACGTGGGCCACGGCTGGCGCATGCTGGTGGAATGCCTGTCGGTGGGCCGCGCCATCACCCTGCCGTCCACCTCCAGCGGCGCCGCGAAGCTAGCCGCAGTGGTCACGGGCGCTTATGCGCGCATCCGCAAGCAGTTCGGCCTGTCCATCGGTCGCTTCGAGGGCGTGGAAGAAGCGCTGGCGCGCATCGCCGGCAATGCCTACGCCTGCGCGGCGCTTTCGGAAGCCACGGCCGCCGCGGTGGACCGCGGCGAGAAGCCCGCGGTGCCGTCCGCCATTGCCAAGTACCACGCCACCGAGATGGCGCGCGAAGTGGCCTGCGACGCCATGGATATCCACGGCGGCAAGGGCGTGATCCTGGGCCCGATGAACTACATGGGCCGCGGCTGGCAGGCGGCGCCGATTTCCATCACGGTGGAAGGCGCCAACATCATGACCCGCAGCCTGATGATCTTCGGCCAGGGCGCCATCCGCTGCCATCCGTGGGTGCTCAAGGAAATGCAGGCCGCGACCCATCCGGATCCCGCCACGCGCCTGCGCGAGTTCGACGCCAACCTGTTCGGGCACATCGGCTTCGCCATCTCCAACGCCGTGCGCAGCTGGGTGCTGGGCCTCACCGCCGCGCGCATTGGCAAGGCGCCTGGCGACGCGTACACCAAGCGCTACTACCGCAAGCTCAACCGCTATTCGGCCAACCTGGCGCTGGTGGCGGACACCTCCATGCTGCTGCTGGGCGGCAAGCTCAAGTTCAAGGAAAAGCTGTCGGGCCGTCTGGGCGACGTGCTGAGCCACCTCTACATCACCAGCGCCATGCTCAAGCGCTACGAGGACCAGGGCCGTCCGGCCGCTGAACAGCCGCTGCTGGCGCTGGCCTTCCACGCTTCGGCGCACAAGATCGAACTGGCCCTGTCGGGTGCGCTGCGCAATTTCCCGATCCGTCCGGTGGGCTGGCTGCTGTGGCTGCTGGTGTTCCCGTTTGGCCGTCGCGCGCAGGCCCCGTCGGACCGTTTGGGTCGCCGTGCCGCCGCACTGCTGATGTCGCCTTCTGACGCGCGCGATCGCCTGGCCGACGGCGTGTTCCTGACGCCCTGCGAAAACAATCCGGCCGGCCGCATCAACAGCTTCCTGCCCAAGGTGATCCTGGCCGAGCCGGTGGAGCGCAAGTTCCTCAAGGCGCTCAAGAACAGCGACATCCAGGCGCTGGACTTCCCCGCGCAGCTGGCCGAGGGCGTCGCCGAAGGCTGGATCACCGCCGAAGAGAAGCTGCAGCTTGAAGAACTGCGCACGCTGACATGGGAAACCATCACCGTGGACGACTTCGACCCGGCGGACCTGGTGTCGGCGTCCTTGCACCGCAGCGCCGTCGCCGTGCAAAACCGCGCCGCCTGAGTCTATGGCCTGACCCTGTGGG
>JANNQY010000248.1:0-11115 GCA_031400995.1 Lysobacteraceae bacterium | reverse complement strand
TGCATCGCTTTTTCGCTGGACGCGTTGCCCTGTTCGGCGCGCTTGGCCACGCCCTGGGCAATGGCCGCCAGGCGGAAGAAGCTGAAGGCCAGCACGAACGCCCAGTCGTCGGGAATCGGGCGGCCGGTGAGCTGCGAATAGCGCGCCAGCAGCGCCGCTTCATCGGGAATACCCAGCGCCACGCGGTCAAGGCCCGCCAACCCCGGCAGCGCCGGATTGCGCGGCAAGCGCAGCGCCATGCAGAAGTAGCCCAGGTCGGCCAGCGGATGGCCAAGCGTGGACAGCTCCCAGTCCACGATCGCGATCACTTTCGGCAGGCTCGGGTGGAACATCAGGTTGTCGATGCGGAAATCGCCGTGTGCCAGCGCCACCACGCCGTCGTCGGCCGGGCAGCGCGCGGGCAGGGCGTGGATCAGCGCATCCATCGCCGGGATAGCACGCGTGCGGCTGGCCAGGTACTGCTCGGTCCAGCGGCTGATCTGGCGCGCGAAATAGCTGCCGGGCTTGCCATAGTCGGCCAGCCCCACCGCGGCCGGATCCACCGTGTGCAGGGCGGCGAGTGCGTCGATGATGCCGGTGTAAATATCGGCGCGGCCGGCCGCGTCCATGTCGGGCAGGGATGGGTCCCAAAAAATGCGGCCATCCACGAATTCCATCAGGTAAAACATCGACCCGATAACCGATTCGTCCCGGCACAGGTGCAGCGGCCGCGCCACCGGCGCCGCGCTGCCGTGCAGCGCCTGCAGCACCCGGAACTCGCGGTCCACCGCATGCGCCGACGGCAGCAGCTGTCCCGGCGGTTTGCGCCGCAGCACGTAGGTTCCGCTAGCGGCATCAATGCGGTAGGTGGGGTTGGACTGCCCGCCCTTGAACTTAGTCGCCGTCAGCGGCCCCCGGAAACCCGGCACGTTCGCCTCAAAGTAGTCCGACAACACATCAACAGGCAGGTCCAGCAAATGGCTCATGTCACGTCCAAATTCGCAATAAGACTTGTGGGAGGGACTTCAGTCCCGATGCTTCACTGCCAAGAGCATCGGGAATTAAGTCCCTCCCACAGGGGGTTCTTTCACAGGGGTGGGTCACGCTTTGAGCATCGAGCGCGCCAGCGAGGCGATGTGCACCTCGTCGGGGCCGTCGGCCAGGCGCAGCGAGCGCGCGCCGGCGTAGGCCTGGGCCAGGAAATAGTCCTGCGACAGCCCGCCGCCGCCGTGCATCTGCATCGCCCGGTCGATCACCGCGCAGGCCATGCGCGGCGCAACGATCTTGATCATGCCGATCAAATCCTTGGCGCCCTTGTTGCCGTGCGCATCCAGCGCCGCGGCGGCCTGCAGGGTGAGCAGGCGCGCCTGTTCGATCTCGCAGCGCGACAGCGCGATGGCTTCCTGCGCCATGCCGTGGCCGCCCAGCGGGCGTCCGAAAGCCTCGCGGCTGCGCGCCCGCGCCACCATTGACTCAAGCGCGCGCTGCGCCAGCCCGATCAACCGCATGCAGTGGTGGATGCGCCCTGGACCCAGCCGCGCCTGCGCGATCTCGAAGCCGCTGCCCGGTTCGCGCAGCAGGTTGGCCACCGGCACCCGCACGTTGCTGAACTCGATTTCCACGTGGCCGTGCGGCGCGTCGTCGTAGCCGAACACCGTGAGCGGCCGCAGCACGTTCACGCCCGGCGTGGCCATCGGCACCAGCACCATGGACTGGCGCCGGTGCGGCGCTGCGTCCGGGTCGGTGACGCCCATGACGATCAGGATCTCGCAGCGCGGGTCACCGGCGCCGGTGGTCCACCATTTGCGGCCGTTGATGACGAACTCGTCGCCCTCGCGCACGATCGGCAGCGCGATATTAGTGGCGTCCGAACTGGCCACGTCCGGCTCGGTCATGGCGAAGGCCGAGCGGATTTCGCCGGCCAGCAGTCGCGGCAGCCACGGCGCCTGCTGCTCGGCGCTGGCGAAATGCAGCAGCACTTCCATATTGCCGGTGTCGGGTGCGCTGCAGTTGAAGACTTCCGGCGCGTACAGCGAGCGCCCGGTCAGTTCGGCGATGGGCGCGTAGTCGAGGTTGCTAAGTCCGGCGCCGCGCGTGGGGTCGGGCAGGAACAGGTTCCAGAGCCCCTGCGCGCGCGCCTGGGCCTTGAGCGATTCCAGCAGCGGCGGAATGGTCCAGCGCGTTTGCGGCTCGGCGGCGTGGGCGGCGAAGGCCGCCTCGGCCGGGATCACCTGCTCCTGTACAAAACGCGCGACGTCGGCCTGCAGTTGGCGTGAGCGCTCTGAAAACGGGAACAGCGAAGCGGGGCGGTCGGGGGTCATTGGTGGCTCGCAGGCAGGGCAGGGCGGCGCGAACGCGCCTGGGTCAATAGTAAGTCCACAGCGCGCGCTCGCCGTGCAGGTGCGGCAGCGCATTCCATGAGCCCAGGCGCAGGCGGCCGGCGTGCGGATGGAATTCGGACAAAGCGCTGTTGCGCAGCGACAGGTTGAGTTCCACCGCGCGCTGGTTGGGCACGTCCAGCGCCAGCTGCGCCAGCCGCGAGATCACGCCGCCCGAGCTCAGCACCAGCACTTCACCGTCGCCGGCGAGCGCTTCGAGCCGGTCGCCGGCGGCCTGCACGCGCTGGCCGAACGCGCCCCAGCTTTCCGGCACACCCGTCAATTCGTCATTGGCCCAGGCCAGCAGCGCCGCCTGCAGCATGGCGCCCACGTCGCGCGGCTGGCCGCTGCGGCTGGCCACGGCGATCGGATGCTCGGGGTCACGCGCCAGGTAGGCGCCAAACACCGCCTCGTGGTCGAATTCGGCAAAACCCGGGTCGGGCGTGGGTGCGGGCAGGTCCAGCCCCTGTGCCGCGAACGCCGCCGCCACGCCCTGCGCGGTCTGCAGGTGCCGGCGCATGCCGCCCACCACCACGGACTGGAAGCGGTGGCCGCCGCGCGCCAGCCAGTCGCCCAGGCGGCGCGACTGCAGCTGCCCACGTTCGGACAAATTGTCGTAGTCGGCGGCGCCGAAGCTCGCCTGGCCGTGGCGCACCAGCAGCAGGCTCACTGTGCGAAGAACTCCTGGCGGAATTCCACCCGGATGGGTGCGGTGGCGCCCTCGGGCGTGGCTTCCACTTCGAACGCCAGGGTGTCGTTGCCGGCGACGCGGGCTTCGGCCAGGTAATAGACGGCGTCGCCTTCGCGCACTTCACGCACCCGCAGGTCGGAGCGCTGGCCGGTGAGGTTGGTGGCGGCGATGGTCACCTTTGCCGGCACCGCGCGGTCGGCACCAGGCGCGCCTTCGCGCACGGCGATGTTGACCAGGGCGCGGTTGGCGGAGCGGGTGATGCCGTACTGGCGAGCGATGTCCGGGGTGAGGCTGGTGGTGGGCACCGCGTTGTAATGCACCACCCGGTCGCCCGAACGCACCGAGTTTTCCGCCGCGGCCGGCAGGGCCAGCGCCAGGCCCAAGGCCAGGGCAATAATTTGGCGAACTGCGGACATGGTCGGCGCTCCGTTCAAGGGACAGGCATCATCCCGCCGCCAGCCGCGGCCGTCCATCACGGCCGCGTCCAGGCCGGCACTTCAGTCGCTGCTGGCGGCCAACTCGCGGCCGCGGCGGGTGGCCGCGTCGATGGCCAGTGCCACCAGGGCGCGCAGGTCGCCGGCTTCGAAGGTTTCCACCGCCGCCTGGGTGGTGCCGCCGGGCGAGGTGACGCGCTGGCGCAGGGTGGCGGCGGGCTCCGGGGATTCGCTGAGCATGCGCGCGGCACCCAGCACGGTCTGCAGCACCAGGCGGCGCGCGGTTTCGGGGGCCAGGCCCTGGGCCTCGCCAGCGGCCTGCATGGCCTCGGCCAGCAGGAATACGTAGGCCGGCCCGCTGCCCGACACGGCGGTCACTGCGTCCATCAAGGCTTCATCGGGAATCCAGGCGGTGATGCCGGCGGCCTGCATCAGCTGTTCGGCAGCCTCGCACTGGCCGGACGTGACCTGGTCGTTCGCATACAGCCCGGTGGCGCCGGCGCCCAGCAGGGCCGGGGTGTTGGGCATGGTGCGGACTACCGCCTGGCCCCCGCCCAGCCAGCGGTTGATCTGCGCGGTGGTGGCTCCCGCGGCAATGGAAACCACCAGCGGGCGCTGGGACTGCGCCAGCGGCGCCAGCGATTCACACACCTGGCGCAGCACCTGGGGCTTCACTGCGAGCAGCCAAACGCCGGCGCCATCGGCGGCCTCGGGCGCCGCGGGGTAGGCCTGCACCGCGAATTCGGCCGTCAGCGCCTCGCGTAGCGCGGCGACCGGTTCCGCCACGCGCAGGCTTGCCGGATCCTGGCCGCGGGCCACCAGCCCGCCGATAAGGCTGCGGGCCATGTTGCCGCCGCCGATGAATGCAATGCAGGTCTGGGTCATGGCGCCAAGGTAATGGATGCAGGGCTCAGCGGTCACGCGCGCCAAACAGCGCGGTGCCAATGCGCACCAGGGTGGAGCCTTCGGCAATGGCCAGCGCGAAGTCGTCGCTCATGCCCATCGACAGGGTGTCGACGCTGGCGTGCTGGGCCGCAAGCGCGTCGAACAGCTGCTTGAGCTGCTGGAAGCTGCGGCGGCGATGGTCCGGGTCCGGATGCGGCTCGGGAATGGCCATCAGGCCGCGCAGGCGAAGCGTGGGCGCCAGGGCGATGCGCCCGGCCAGGTCCGCCACCGCGTCCGGGGCGCAGCCGGATTTCCCGATTTCCCCGTCCACGTTCACCTGCACCAGCACGTTCAGCGGCGGCAGGTGGGCGGGCCGAGACTGGGCCAGGGCCGCCACCAGCTTGGGCCGGTCCAGCGAGTGCACCCAGTCGAAATGCGCCGCGGCCTCGGCGCACTTGTTGGACTGCAGGTGGCCGATCAAGTGCCAGGTCAGCGCCGGGTCGGCCAAGGCGCGGAGCTTGGCCACCCCCTCCTGAACGTAGTTTTCGCCAAAGTCCCGCTGCCCCGCCGCGGCCAGCGCACGCACCGCTTCGGCGGGCCGAGTCTTGGACACCGCAAGCAGCTTGACGCCGCGTGGCCTCTCGGCCAGCTTGGCCGCGTTTTCAATATCTTGCAGGACGTCGTGAAGGCTCTGGCGCAGCGATTCCATAGGTGGTATTGACCTTGGGGGATAGCGCTATACTGCCTCGGGAACACGCGGCCGCCTATCCGTTGACGCGCTAAGGGGAACACCATGGACATCGCCGAACTTCTGGCATTTTCGGTCAAGAACAAAGCTTCGGACCTGCATCTGTCGGCTGGCCTGCCCCCGATGATCCGCGTTGACGGTGACGTGCGCCGCATCAATATCCCGGCCCTGGACCACAAGCAGGTGCATGCCCTGGTGTACGACATCATGTCGGACAAGCAGCGGCGCGACTTCGAAGAGTTCCTCGAGGTCGACTTCTCCTTCGAGATCCCCGGCCTGGCCCGCTTCCGCGTCAACGCCTTCAACCAGAACCGCGGCGCCGGCGCCGTGTTCCGCACCATCCCCAGCCAGATCCTCTCGCTCGAGGAGCTGTCCGCGCCCAAGATCTTCTCCGAGCTGATCAACCAGCCGCAGGGCCTGATCCTGGTCACGGGCCCCACCGGCTCGGGCAAGTCCACCACGCTGGCCGCGATGGTGGACCATGTGAACAAGAGCGAGTTCGGGCACATCCTCACGGTGGAAGACCCCATCGAGTTCGTGCACACCTCGCAGAAGTGCCTGGTGAACCAGCGCGAAGTGCACCGCGATACCCATGGCTTCAACGAAGCCCTGCGCTCGGCGCTGCGCGAGGACCCGGACTTCATCCTGGTCGGCGAGATGCGCGACCTGGAAACCATCCGGCTGGCGCTCACCGCCGCGGAAACCGGCCATTTGGTCTTCGCCACCTTGCATACCAGCTCGGCGGCCAAGACCATCGACCGCATCATCGACGTGTTCCCCGCCGGCGAAAAGCCGATGGTGCGCTCGATGCTGTCGGAGTCGCTGCGCGCGGTGGTTTCGCAGTCGCTGCTTAAGAAAGTCGGCGGCGGCCGGGTCGCGGCGCACGAGATCATGGTGGCCACCCCGGCCATCCGCAACCTCATCCGCGAGGACAAGGTGGCGCAAATGTACTCGTCCATCCAGACTGGCCAGCAGTACGGCATGCAGACCCTGGACCAGTGCCTGCAGGACATGGTGAAGCGTGGCTTGGTCACCAAGATCCAGGCCAAGGAATACGCCAAGGACAAGAAGCTGTTCGATTGAACCCCGCCGTTTCTACGGCTGGCAGGATGCCGGATGAAAACCGCGCCGGGGCCCTCGCCCCGGCTGCCGCACAGGAGCACGCATGAGCAGCATCGACTTCACCTCCTTCCTGAAGCTGATGGCGCACAAGAAGGCCTCGGACTTGTTCATCACCGCGGGCGTGCCGCCGTCGATGAAGGTCAACGGCAAGCTCTCGCCCATTACCCAGAACCCGCTCACGCCCCAGCAGAGCCGCGACTTGGTGCTGAACGTGATGAACCCCTCGCAGCGCGAGGAGTTCGAGAAGACTCACGAGTGCAACTTCGCCATCGGCGTGTCCGGCGTTGGCCGCTTCCGCGTGTCCTGCTTCTACCAGCGCAACCAGGTGGGTATGGTGCTGCGCCGGATCGAGACCCGCATTCCCACGGTGGAAGAGCTCAACCTGCCCGCGGTGATCAAGTCGCTGGCCATGACGAAGCGCGGCATCATCCTGTTCGTGGGCGCCACCGGCACCGGCAAGTCCACCTCGCTGGCGGCCATGATCGGCTACCGCAACATGAACTCCTCGGGCCACATCATCACCATCGAAGACCCCATCGAATTCGTGCACAAGCACGAGGGCTGCATCATCACGCAGCGTGAAGTGGGCATCGACACCGACAGCTGGGATGCGGCGCTGAAGAACACCCTGCGCCAGGCGCCGGACGTGATCATGATCGGCGAGGTGCGCACCCGCGAGGGCATGGACCACGCCATCGCCTTCGCCGAAACCGGCCACTTGGTGCTGTGCACCCTGCACGCCAACAACGCCAACCAGGCGATGGACCGCATCATCAACTTCTTCCCCGAGGACCGCCGCAGCCAGCTGCTGATGGACCTGTCGATGAACCTCAAGGGCGTGGTGGCGCAGCAGCTCATCCCCACCCCCGACGGCAAGTCGCGCCGGGTGGCAATGGAGATCCTGCTGGGTACGCCGCTGGTGCAGGACTACATCCGCGACGGCGAGATCCACAAGATCAAGGACGTGATGAAGGAGTCCACCAACCTGGGCATGAAGACCTTCGACCAGGCCCTGTTCGAGCTCTACCAGGCCGGCGAGATCAGCTACGAAGACGCCCTGCGCTTCGCCGACTCCTCCAACGAGGTGCGCCTGAGGATCAAGCTGGCCCAAGGCGGCGACGCCCGCACCCTGTCCCAAGGCCTCGACGGCGTCGAACTCTCCGAAGTCAAATAACGGTGTCAGAGTGAGTTGCGCAGCTCCCGCAGCGATGTCATCAATAGCGGTGTCACAGTGAGTTCCGTAACTCACTCTGACACCGTTTATTTTGTCGACCATTTCTTGATTGCGATGCCGGCGCTGGACGACCCGAATTTCCAGCGCTCGGTCACGCTTATTTGCCAGCACGACGAGAATGGGGCGATGGGCATCGTCATTAACCGCTGCGCCGACTACCGGCTGGGTGAGCTGCTTTCCCAGCTCGATATCAGCACCTCCCGCGAAGACATCGCCGAGTTGGCCATCGTGGCCGGCGGCCCGGTGAAGCCCGACCGGGGCTTCGTGCTGCACGACGACGGCCGGGAATGGAACTCCACCCTGCGCTTCGGCCGCGGCCTAGCCGTCACCACGTCGCGCGACATCTTGGCCTCCATGGCCCGCGGCGACGGCCCGGAGCGGGTGCTGGTGGCCTTGGGCTATGCCGGCTGGACCGCGGGCCAACTGGAGGCGGAAGTAGCGCAGAACAGCTGGCTCACCGCTCCGGTGGACCAGGCCATCCTGTTCGAGACCCCGTTGGCCGACCGCTGGCAGGCCGCTGCCCGTGGCCTGGGCGTGGACATCACCCGCCTGGCCGACTACGCCGGGCACGCGTGAGCGCGCTCACCACCCTGCTGGGCTTCGACGTGGGCGCCAAGCGCATCGGCGTGGCGGTGGGCAACACCGTCACCGGCAGCGCGCGCGAAGTGGGCGTGCTGGACGTGCACGCTGCGGGCCCGGACTGGGCGCGCCTGGACCGCTGGATGCAGGACTGGCGCCCCGACGGGCTGGTGGTTGGCGACCCCGCCACCCTCGACGGCGGTGACCAACCCGCGCGCCAGCGTGCCCGCGGGTTTGCCCGGGCCCTGGCCAAGCGCTATGCGTTGCCCGTGCAGCAGATTGACGAGCAGTTGAGCTCCATCGAAGCCGCGCAGCGCTTTGCGCAGGGTCGCGCCGAAGGTGCCCGCAAGCGTTCGCAGGCCGCCCAGCTGGACGCCCTGGCCGCCGTGGTCATCCTCGAGCGTTGGCTGTCCGAACCCAACGCGCGCCAAACCTTCGAGCCCAATCCCGGAGCCCCATGAGCCACGACCTGCAACTGCGCCCCGATGGCCGCTTGCGCCACCTGCTGACCCTGGAAGGCCTGCCGGCCAGCACCTTGGTTGGGCTACTCGACCAGGCCCAGGCGCTGCTGCCCAACGCCCATTCGGGGACTGCGCTGCGCGGCCACCTGGCCGGTCGCACGCTTTGCACGCTGTTTTTCGAAACATCCACTCGCACGCGCAGCAGCTTCCAGCTGGCCGCGATGCGCCTGGGCATGGATGTGTTGAATTTCGACATCGGCAGCTCGTCCACCAAGAAGGGCGAGAGCGCGCTGGACACGCTCAAGACGCTCGAGGCGATGGGCGTGGATGCATTCGTGGTGCGCCACGCCGACAACGGCGCGGTCGCTGCCCTGGCCGCGGGAGCCGCGCCCGGCACGCGCCTGATCAACGCCGGCGACGGCCGCGCATCGCACCCCACCCAGGGCCTGCTGGACATGCTCACGCTGCGCCAGCACAAGGGCGCGGATTTCTCGAAGCTCACCGTGCTGATTGCTGGCGACCTGAAGCATTCACGGGTGGCGCGCTCGGACCTGCATGCGCTGCGGGTCCTGGGCTGCGGCGAAATCCGCGTCTGTGGCCCGGCCAGCCTGCTCCCGGGCGAGGAGGTGCTCAAGGGCTGCCGCGTGTTCAGCAATTTCGACCAAGCCGTGGCCGGCGTGGACGCCGCCATCATGCTGCGGCTGCAGCGCGAGCGCATGGACGAAGGCCTGGTGCCGTCGCTGGAGGGCTACTACCGCGATTACGGACTCAGCCCGAGAAGGCTGGCGCTGGCGGCACCCAACGCGCTGGTGATGCATCCGGGGCCGATGAACCGCGGCGTGGAAATTGATGGCGCCGTGGCCGATGGCCCCCAGTCGGCCATCCTGGCCCAGGTGGCCAACGGGCTGCCGGTGCGCATGGCGGTCATCGCCGCCCTGATGGCGCCCTGAGCGCGAAACTATTCGCTGGCCACGCTGCCGTTCTGGAACTGCCACGTGCGGGTGATGTGCAGCACGTCCACGGGATCTTTTGATTCGGGCAGCGGCGGGAACGGCTCCGAAAGCCGCACGATGCGGGTGGCCGCCTGGTCCAGCACGCCCAGGCCGCTGCTGCGGTTGAGCACGATTTCCTCGATGCTGCCGTCGCGGCGTACGGCCACCGTCATCACCAGCCGGCCGCCCAGGCCGCGGCGTCGCGCCTCGTCGGGGTAGTTGAGGTTGCCCACGCGTTCCACCTTGGCCACCCAGGCGCGCAGGTAGCTGGCGTACTCGTACTCACGGGTGCTGGCCGAAATGAATTTGCGCTTCGGGCGCTTGGCCCGCAGCTCCTGACGGCGTTCGATTTCGGCGGCCAGCCGGGCCATTTCCATGCTTTGTTCAATCAGTTCGCGCCCCTGGGGCAGCAAGCTCGGCTCGGTTTCGCGCTGGTCCCGGGGTAGGGGCAGGGCGCGGTCGCTGGGAGCCACGGTGCTGAGCACCCGGGCGGTGGGCTGCGGTTCGGGCGGCGGAGCCTGGGCGACCAGCAGGTCGGGCGCCACGCCGGGGTCGGCCTTGGGCACCGGGGCCAGTTGCTCTTCGCGCGGCCGCTCGGCTCGGTCGCTGGCGCCGCCGCCCTGGTTGTCGGCCTGGGCGATGAAGTCGGCCTCCTTGGGCGGGGCGTCGCTGCGGGTTTCGGTCAGGATCACGTCCAGGGTGGGGGTGATCGGCGCCGCCGCATCCCGGCTGAAGCCCACGCCCAGGATCAACACCCCGAAGGCGATGGCCGACAGCGCCAGGGTGGCGCTCAGGCGCTCGGAGGGCCCAATGCTGGGTGCCGCCGCCATCTCAGGCCGCGATGGCCCGACGGGCCTCGATGGCGTCGAACAGCAGGCCGGCGATGTTCAGGCCGAACTGGGCATCGAGCTCGCGCACGCAGGTGGGGCTGGTGACATTGACCTCGGTGAGGTAATCGCCGATCACGTCCAGGCCAACGAACAGCATGCCGCGACGCTTGAGTTCCGGCCCCACCTGGGCGGCGATCCAGCGGTCCCGGTCGCTCAGGGGGCGGCCCTCGCCGCGGCCGCCGGCGGCCAAATTGCCACGGAACTCAGTGCCTTGGGGGATTCGCGCCAGGCAATAGGGCACCGGCTCGCCGTCCACCAGCAGGATGCGTTTGTCGCCCTGGGCAATCTCGGGCAGGAACCGCTGGGCCAGGGCCAAGTGCTGGCCGAAGTCGGTGAGGGTTTCCAGGATCACGTTCAGGTTTGGGTCGCCGCTGCGGACCCGGAAGATCGAGCGCCCGCCCATGCCGTCCAGCGGCTTGAGCACGGCCTCGCCGTGCTCGGCCACGAAGTCGCGCAGCTCGTCGGCATCCCGTGACACCCGGGTAGGGGGGCAGCACTGCGGGAACAGCAGCGCGCCCAGCTTCTCATTCAGGTCGCGCAGGCCACGCGGGTCGTTGACCACCAGGACCCCGGCGTCCTGGGCCAGGGACAGGATATGGGTGTCGTAGAGGTAGTCGGCGTCCACCGGGGGGTCGGTGCGCATCAGCACCACGTCCACCTCGGTCAAGGGGCGCGCCTGGACCGGGCCCAGGCTGTACCAGGCAGTCGGGTCGTCTCGAACC
>JANNQY010000247.1:0-7274 GCA_031400995.1 Lysobacteraceae bacterium | reverse complement strand
GCCCAAGCTGTCCTTCTCGGTACGACTCTTGCTGGCCATGGACGGCTCCCTGCAATCAAGCCCCGAGCATAGCGCGCCCGTGCCCCCACCCTTGTGGGAGGGACTTCAGTCCCGAAGCTCCCGCCTTTGTGGGAGGGACTTCAGTCCCGGGGCTCATCAGCCAAGACCATCGGGACTGAAGTCCCTCCCACAAGGGTCAAGGGTGAAGGGGGAAAGGTGAGGGGTTTGGGGTGAAGGGTATGGCGGGCGGAGGTAGAATGACGGGCCTTCTCCGTCGCCGCGAGCCTGCGCATGTCTGACTTCGCCCTCACTGCCCTGTCCCCGCTCGATGGCCGATATGCCGCCAAAGTTGAGGACCTGCGGCCGATTTTTTCCGAGTACGGGCTCATCAAGGCGCGCATCACCGTCGAGGTGGAGTGGCTGCTGGCCTTGGCCGACGAGCCCGGCATCGTGGAGCTGGCGCCCTTCTCGCCCGTCGCCGCGGCCCGCCTGCGCGCGCTGGCCTCCGGGCTGTCGGTGGCCGATGCCGCACGGGTCAAGGAGATAGAACGCACCACCAACCACGACGTGAAGGCGGTGGAGTACTTCATCAAGGAACGACTGAAGGACGACGCGGAGCTCGGGCCAGCGCTGGAATTCGTGCACTTCGCCTGCACCAGCGAGGACATCAACAACCTCAGCTACGCGCTGATGCTGCAGCAGGCCTACACCCAGGTGATGGCGCCGCGCACCTGGGCCGTGGTGGAAGCGCTGCGCGCCATGGCGCACCAGCACGCGGCCCTGCCCATGCTGTCGCGCACCCACGGCCAGACCGCCTCGCCCACCACCGTGGGCAAGGAAATCGCCAACGTGGTAGCGCGCCTGCAGCGCCAGGTAGCGGTGATGCACGGCGTGGAGTTCCCCGGCAAGATCAACGGCGCAGTCGGAAATTACAACGCGCACGTGGTGGCGTATCCCGCCGTGGACTGGCCGGCGCTGGCGCAGCGCTTCGTCGAATCGCTGGGCCTGGACTTCAACGCCTACACCACGCAAATCGAGCCGCACGACGGCATCGCCGAGCTTTGCGATGCCCAGCGCCGCATCAACACCGTGCTGGTGGACCTGTGCCGCGATGTCTGGGGCTACATTTCGCTGGGCTATTTCAAGCAATCGGTGAAGGCCGGCGAAGTGGGCAGTTCCACCATGCCGCACAAGGTGAACCCGATTGATTTCGAGAACGCCGAAGGCAACTTCGGACTGGCCAATGCGCTGCTGTCGCACTTCTCGGAGAAGCTGCCGATCAGCCGCTGGCAGCGCGACCTCACCGACTCCACCGTGCTGCGCGCGCTGGGCACCGCGTTTGGCCACACGCTGATCGCGCTGGACGCGCTGCAGCGCGGCCTGGGTAAGCTCAGCGCCAATCCCGACCGCCTGGCCGCCGATCTGGACGCCGCCTGGGAAGTGCTGGCCGAGCCAGTGCAAACCGTGATGCGCCGTCATGGCCTGCCCAATCCGTACGAGCAGCTGAAGGAACTCACGCGCGGCCAAGGCATCACCGCTGAATCCATGCGCGCTTTCATTGCCGGGCTGGAGCTGCCGGCCGACGCCAAGGCCCGCCTGCTGGCGCTGACGCCGGGCACCTACGCCGGCCTGGCCGAGCGCCTGGCGCGCGATATCTGAGCCTGCGCATGGCGACGCTGCCCATTGAAGTGGACGGCCGGCGACAAACGCCGCTGGGCATGCCGCCCGAGCACTTCTTGCGCCACTACTGGCAGAAAAAGCCGCTGCTGGTGCGCGCCGCGTTTCCCGATTTCGACTGCCCCCTCACTCCCGAAGACCTGGCGGGCCTGGCCTGCGAGGAAGCGGCGCTGTCGCGCGTGGTGCTGCACGACCGCAAGCGCGACCGCTGGGAGCTGCGCAGCGGCCCGTTCACCGAGGAGTCCTTCCCCAAGCTGCCGAAGAAGGACTGGACGCTGCTGGTGCAGGACGTGGACAAATGGGACCGCGACGTGCGCGCGCTGCTGGCCGCGTTCCGGTTCCTGCCGGCGTGGCGGCTGGACGACATCATGGTGAGTTTCGCCGCGCCCGGTGGCTCGGTGGGCGCGCATGTGGACCAGTACGACGTGTTCCTGCTGCAGGCGCACGGCCATCGCCGCTGGCAAATTGACAGCCGCCCCGACGCGCCGCAGGGCTTTCGCCCGGATGTCGAGCTGAAACTGCTGAGCCAGTTCACGCCCGACCACGACTGGGTGCTGGCGCCGGGCGACATGCTCTACCTGCCGCCTGGCGTGCCGCACCACGGCGTAGCCCAGGACGCCTGCCTGACGTTTTCGGTGGGCATGCGGGCGCCGTCGCAGGCCGAACTGCTGGTGGATTTTGCCGAGGAGCTGGCCGCTGCACTGCCCGAGCAGGCGCGCTATGGCGACCCGGACTTGGCGCTGCCAGCCGACCCTTACGAAATCGACGACGCCGCCTTCGCCCGCGTCCGCAGCGCGCTAACCGCCGCCCTATGCCCCACAGCGCCCCCTGTAGGAGGGACTTCAGTCCCGATGCCGTTCGCAAAAAGCATCGGGACTGAAGTCCCTCCTACAGGGGTGGGTGGGTTGCTTGATGAGGGGGCGATGCGGCGCTGGTTCGGGCGCTTCATCACCCAGTATCGTTCGGCCGGCGAACTGGTCGCGCCGGCCCGTACGCCGTCGCTGGACACGGTGAACGACGCGTTGGCGCGCGGCGGGCGGCTGCACCGGCATCCACACGCGCGCCACGCCTGGGCGCGCGAGGGCAAACGCGCGCGCCTGCATGCCAACGGGCTGAACTTCGCCATGGGCGTGCCCTCGGCGCGCTGCTTGGCGGGCTGCGACACCCTGGCCAGCCCCGAAGTAAAATCGCTGGATGCCGACGGCCGCAGCGCCCTGCAGGCACTGCTGGCCCAAGGCCACTACCATCTGGAAAAACCACGCCGCCGGTGATGCCATGATCGAGACCGAATTCCGCATCGAGCCCGCCGACTACCGGCTGGATTTCAAGGACCTGCGCCTGGTGCGCGAGACCGTGTTCGTGCTCGAGCAGCAGGTGCCGATCGAGGAAGAATGGGACGCGCTGGACCCGCAGTGCCAGCACGTCCTGGCGCGCGACCGCCACAACCAGGCCATCGGCACCGGGCGGCTGACTCCGGAGCGCAAGATCGGCCGCATGGCGGTGCTGCCCGAGTGGCGCGGCAAGGGCGTGGGCGACGCGCTGCTGCTGGCCCTGGTGGCGCTGGCGCGCGAGCAGGCGTGGACCGAAGTGAGCCTGCACGCCCAAGTGAGCGCCGAGGCATTTTATGCGCGCCATGGCTTCAGCCCGGAGGGCGAGCGGTTCTGGGAGGCCGGCATCGAGCACCAGGCCATGCGCCGAACGCTGGAGCCGCTGCGGCCCGCGTCGCGGCCCGAGGCCCAGGCACGCGGCCCGTCGCAGCCGCTCCAGGAGTTCGACACCCTCGCCGCGGCCATCGAGGCCACCCTGACGCTGATCCAGGCCGCGCGACGCGAGCTTTGGATCTACAGCCGCGACCTGGAACCCGCGCTCTACGCCCAGCCGCAGGTGCTCGAAGCGCTCAAACAATTCGCCATTGCCGGCCGCGGCGGCGTGGTGCAGATCCTGCTGCAGGAACCGGCCACCCTGCAGGGCGCCGGCCATCCACTGCTGGCCCTGTGCCAGCGCATGAGCACGGTGTTCCAGCTTCGCACCCCCACCGACCCGGTGGACCACCAGTACCCGTCGGCCTTTTTGGCCAACGACCGCGATGGCTACCTGTTCCGCCTGCTCGGCAGCCGCTTCGAGGGCGACTGGAGCCCGGCGCAGCCGGCGCGCTCGCGCCAACTGGCAGAACACTTCGGCCGCGTCTGGGAGCGCTCGCGTGCCTGCTCCGAACTTCGGGTGCTGGGTATCTGATGCCTGCCCCCGGGCCGGGTTCTAAAGCCCGGGCGCGCCCGCTATAATCTCGGGGTTGGTCGCTGCGCCCGGCGACTTCCCAACATCCCATTCCATCAATCACTTACGGCCCCAGCGGGGGCCAGGCCCGGGGTCGTGGATAGTCTGATCAAGCAGTTCAAGCAGACCTCGCAATTTGCCGGCGGCAACGCCGCTTTCATCGAAGATCTGTACGAGCAGTACCTGGCCGACCCCGCCAGCGTCAGCCCCGCCTGGAAAACCTACTTCGACACTTTGCAGGGCCGCGAAGCCGGCGATGTGCCGCATTCGGCCGTGATGGCCAGCGTGCAGGCCGCCGCCCGTGCCGGTGCCCCGGCCAGCGCCGTGGACGACGAGACCGCCCGCAAGCAAACGGCCGTCGGCAAACTGGTCACCGCCTATCGCTCGCGCGGCCACCTGGGTGCCCGTCTGGATCCCTTGGGCATGCTGGCCCAGCAGGACGCCCCCGACCTGGACCTGCCCTTCCACGGCCTGTCCGACGCCGACCTGGAGCGGGAGTTCACGGCCGACACGTGGTACCCGGAAAAGAAATTCCGCCTGCGTGACTTGCTGGCCAAGCTGCGCGCCACCTACTCGAGCAGCATCGGCGCCGAGTTCATGCACATCTCCGACGCCCTGCAGCGGCGCTGGATGCAGCAGCGCCTGGAGGGTGCGGCCGGCAAGTTCGGGTTTGCCGCGGAGGCCAAAACCCGCCTGCTCGAGCGCCTAACCGCCGCCGAGGGCCTGGAGCGTTACCTGCACACCGCCTTCGTGGGCCAGAAGCGCTTCTCGCTGGAAGGCGGCGATGCGCTGATCCCGCTGATGGACACGCTGATCCGCCGCGGCGGCAGCGACGGCATCAAGGACGTGGTGATCGGCATGGCGCACCGCGGCCGGCTGAACGTGCTCATCAACACCATGGGCAAGCCGCCGCTCAAATTGTTCAATGAATTCCGCGGCCAGTTCGAACACAACGACGACCCGGCGCACTCGGGCGACGTGAAGTACCACATGGGCTATTCGTCCGACGTGGCCACGCCCGGCGGGCCGGTGCACCTGGCGCTGGCGTTCAACCCCTCGCATCTTGAAATCGTCGATCCGGTGGTGGCAGGCTCGGTGCGCGCGCGGCAAATGCGCCGCGAGGACGGCAAGCGCCAGCAGGTGCTGCCGGTGCTGATCCATGGCGACGCGGCGTTCGCGGGCCAGGGCGTGATCATGGAACTGTTCCAGATGTCGCAGGCGCGCGGTTTCGCCGTCGGCGGCACCGTGCACGTGGTCATCAACAACCAGGTGGGCTTCACCATCAGCCGCCAGGACGACGCCCGCTCCACGTTCTACTGCACCGACCCGGCCAAGATCATCGGCGCGCCGGTGCTGCACGTGAACGGTGACGACCCGGAGGCCGTGGCGTTCTGCGCCCAGATCGCGTTCGATTTCCGCAAGCAATTCCAGCGCGACGTGGTGATCGACCTGGTCTGCTACCGCCGCCACGGCCACAACGAGGCCGACGAGCCCGCGGCGACGCAACCGCTGATGTACCTCAACATCCGCGCCCGCAAGACCACCCGCGAGCTTTACGCCGAGCAGCTGGCTGCCGAGGGCGTCCTCGATGCCGCCGGCGCCAAGGCGCTGGTGGACGCCTACCGCGACCGCCTGGACCGCGGCGACGTCACCACCGAACTCGCGACCGTCGGGCCCGATCCGTTCGCGGTGGACTGGACGCCGTGGCTGGATGGCAAGTTGTCCGACCAGGTAGCCACCGGGGTGAAGCGCGCCGCGCTGGACGCGCTTGCCGTTGGCATCAACACCCTGCCCGCCGGGCTCAAGCTGCACCCGCGCGTGGCAAAGATTTACGAAGACCGGCAGAAGATGACCGCCGGCGCGCTGGCCATGGACTGGGGATTTGCCGAGAACCTGGCCTACGCCAGCCTGATTTCCGAAGGCTTCCGCTTGCGCCTCGTGGGCCAGGACGCCGGCCGCGGCACCTTCTTCCATCGCCACGCCGTGCTGCACGACCAGGTGACCGGTGAGGCGTCGCTGCCGCTGCGGCAGCTGGCGGCCAATCCCGAACACGTGATGATCATCGACTCACTGCTCAGCGAAGAAGCGGTGATGGCGTTCGAGTACGGCTATTCCACGGCCGAGCCGAGCACGCTAAACATCTGGGAAGGCCAGTTCGGCGATTTCGCCAACGGCGCCCAAGTGGTGATCGACCAGTTCATCACCTCGGGCGAATCCAAGTGGGACCGCCTCTGCGGCCTGGTGCTGTTCCTGCCGCACGGCTACGAAGGCCAAGGCCCCGAACACAGCTCGGCGCGCCTGGAGCGCTTCCTGCAGCTGTGCGCGCTGGACAACATCCAGGTGTGCACGCCCACCACGCCTGCGCAGATGTTCCACATGCTGCGCCGGCAGATGCTGCGCGCCACCCGCAAGCCGCTGGTGGTGATGACGCCGAAATCCATGCTGCGCAACAAGCTTTCGGTTTCCACGCTGGATGAGCTGGCCAAGGGCGGCTTCCAGAACCTGATCCCGGACAGCAGTGCCAAGGACGCCAAGAAGGCGCGGCGGGTGGTGGTCTGCGGCGGCAAGGTCTACTACGACCTGGTGGAGGCTGCGCAGGCGCAGAAGATCACCGATGTCGCCATCGTCCGCATTGAGCAGCTCTACCCCTTCCCGCGTCCCGAATTGGTGGCCGAACTGGCGCGCCACGCCGCGGCCAAGGAAGTGGTGTGGTGCCAGGAAGAGCCCATGAACCAGGGCGCCTGGTACCAGATCCGCCATCATCTGGACTCTTGCCTGGGCAAGAGCCAGTCGCTGAGCTACGCCGGGCGCGCGCGCTCGGCCTCGCCGGCAGCCGGCCACCTCAACACGCACAACGAAGAACAAGCGGCGCTGATCGCCAATGCCCTGGTCAATCCGCCCGTCAAGCACACCGCCGAATAGCCCCTTTTCAGCCACAGGACCTCGTCCATGAGCATCGAAGTCAAAGTACCGGTCCTGCCGGAATCCGTGTCCGACGCCACCATCGCTACCTGGCACAAGAAGGCCGGCGACAGCGTCCGCCGCGACGAGAACCTGCTGGACCTGGAAACTGACAAAGTGGTGCTGGAAGTGCCCTCGCCCGTCGATGGCGTGCTGAAGGAACTGAAGTTCCAGGCCGGAGACACCGTGACCAGCCAGCAAGTAGTCGCCATCATCGAAGAAGGTGCCGTCGCCGCCGCGCCCGCCCCTGCACCTGCCCCTGTGGGAGGGGTTTCAACCCCGATCAGCCCCGCCAAGACCCAGAGCATCGGGACTGAAGTCCCTCCCACAAAGGCTGGCAAGGCTGGAGGTGTGGAGCTGCC
>JANNQY010000246.1:0-2550 GCA_031400995.1 Lysobacteraceae bacterium | reverse complement strand
AGCCGCGGGAGCGGTTCATTTGTGGCCGGAACTTCCCTTGTGGGAGGGACTTCAGTCCCGATGGCCTCTTGCGAAGGGCTATCGGGACTGAAGTCCCTCCCACAGGCGGATCCGTCGGCCGGGGTGCTCTCGGCGGGACTGCCAGACGCCACAATCACCTGGCCCGGAGGTAGAATGCTGGGGCTCAATGCGTGGTGCGGGAGAGGCTGGCTGAACAGGCCAGCGCCGAAGGCGTAACGCCCGTAATCGCTCAGGAACCCGGAACCGTATCGCGCGAGCAACTCTGGAGAGACCGGAACCAGCCGGCGCCGAAGGGGCATGGGCCCAAAGCCCAAAACTCTCAGGCAAAAGGACAGAGGGGCACCCCGTGCTGAATGCGCGGCCCGTCCCTTTTGCCTGGAATTGCCATGACCCGCGACAGCCTGAGCCAGCTCGAGCACCACGACGCCTTCCTCGAACGCCACATCGGCCCGAACGACGCCGAGATCGCCCACATGCTGGGCGTGGTGGGCCAGGCCTCGCTGGACGCGCTCACCGACGCCATCGTGCCGGCGTCCATCAAGTCCCCGGGCCCGCTG
Organism: Lysobacteraceae bacterium; assembly: GCA_031400995.1. Lineage (GTDB taxonomy): Bacteria > Pseudomonadota > Gammaproteobacteria > Xanthomonadales > Xanthomonadaceae > Arenimonas. The sequence continues at coordinate 1,972 of JANNQY010000246.1, read as the reverse complement.
GCCCTGCCCGCGCCGATCACCGAAGTCGAGGCCATCGCCAAGATCAGGAAGATCGCTGACAAGAACCAGGTCTTCCGCAGCTTCATCGGCCAGGGCTACTACGGCACCCACACGCCCAACGTGATCCTGCGCAACATCCTCGAGAATCCCGCCTGGTACACCGCGTACACCCCGTACCAGGCCGAGATTTCCCAAGGCCGCATGGAAGCGCTGATCAACTTCCAGACCCTGTGCGCCGACCTCACCGGCATGGAGATCGCCAACGCGTCCCTGCTTGACGAAGCCACTGCCTGCGCCGAGGCCATGACGCTGGCCAAGCGCTCGTGCAAGTCGAAGTCCAACCTGTTCTTCGTCTCGCGCGGCGTGCATCCGCAGACGCTGGAAGTGCTCAAGACCCGCGCCGAGCCGCTGGGCATCGAGCTGGTGGTGGCCGATGACGCCGACGCCGCTTCACTGGACGTGTTCGGCGCCCTGCTGCAGTACCCCGACACCTTCGGCCAGGCGCACGACTACCGGGCCCTGGCCGACGCCGTACATGCGCGCGGCGGCCTGGTGGCCGTGGCCACCGACCTGCTGGCGCTCACCCTGCTCGCCGCCCCGGGCGAATGGGGCGCCGACATCGTGGTGGGTAACAGCCAGCGCTTCGGCGTGCCTTTCGGCTTCGGCGGCCCGCATGCCGCCTTCATGGCCTGCAAGGACGCGTTCAAGCGCTCCATGCCCGGCCGCCTGATCGGCGTGTCCATCGATGCCGAAGGCAAGCCGGCCTACCGCCTCACCCTGCAGACCCGCGAGCAGCACATCCGCCGCGAGAAGGCCACGTCCAACATCTGCACCGCGCAGGTGCTGCTGGCGGTGATGGCCAGCATGTACGCCGTCTACCACGGCCCCGAAGGCCTCACCCGCATCGCGCGCCGTGCCCACCGCTTGGCGACGATTCTGGCCGCCGCGCTGCGTGGCGCTGGCATCACCGTGGGCACCGATTTCTTCGACACCCTGCACGTGGTGGGCGTGGACGCGAACGTGTTGCACGCCAAGGCCGAAGCCGCGCGCATCAACCTGCGCCACCTCGACGCCAGCAGCCTGGCCATAAGCCTGGACGAAACCAGCACCCGCGAGGACGTGGTGGCCGTGGCGGCACTGTTCGGCGCCAAGGCCGACATCGAGGCGCTGGATGCCGCGGCCGCCGACGCCCTGCCCGCCGGCCTGGTCCGCACCTCGAAGTTCCTGCAGCACCCGGTGTTCAACACCCACCACAGCGAGCACGAACTGCTGCGCTACATGCGCCAGCTGTCCGACAAGGACCTGGCCATGGACCGCACCATGATTCCGCTGGGCAGCTGCACCATGAAGCTAAACGCCACCGCCGAAATGATCCCGGTGACCTGGCCCGAGTTCGGCAACATCCACCCGCTGGCGCCGGCGTCGCAGACCACCGGCTACACGCAGCTCATTGAAGAGCTCGAGGCCATGTTGGTGGAGTGCACCGGCTACGACGCAGTGAGCCTGCAGCCCAACTCCGGCGCGCAGGGCGAATACGCCGGCCTGCTGGCCATCCGCGCCTACCACCGCAGCCGCGGCGACCACCAGCGCGACATCTGCTTGATCCCGGAATCCGCCCACGGCACCAACCCGGCCAGCGCGCAGATGTGCGGCATGACGGTGGTGGTGACCCAGTGCGATGCCAACGGCAACGTCGACGTGGCGGACATCCGCCGCAACGCCGAGAAGTACGGCAACCGCCTGGCCGCGCTGATGGTCACCTACCCGTCCACCCACGGCGTGTTCGAGGAAGCCATCGTCGAGATCTGCGAGATCATCCACGCCCACGGCGGCCAGGTGTACACCGACGGCGCCAACATGAACGCCATCGTCGGCGTCGCCCAGCCCGGCAAGTGGGGCTCGGACGTCTCCCACCTCAACCTGCACAAAACTTTCTGCATCCCCCACGGCGGCGGCGGCCCCGGCGTTGGCC
>JANNQY010000245.1:0-1730 GCA_031400995.1 Lysobacteraceae bacterium | reverse complement strand
AGGCCCGCGACCAGCGCGTGCTGCCCGACGCCAGCATGATCCCCATCCTCATCGAACAGGGCTCGCCGCCGCTGGAGTGGACCTTCGTGCGCAAGGACGGCAGCCACGTGCCGGTGCTGTTGGCCACGTCGGCCATGCGCGACGGCAGCGGCAAGACCGTGGGCTACCTGGCGGTGGGCACCGACCTCACCCAGATAAAGCAGCTGGAGCAGCGCCTGCGCAGCAGCGAAACCCGCGCCCGCGACGCCAGCGACGCCAAGTCCAGCTTCGTGGCGGCCATGAGCCACGAGATCCGCACGCCGATGATCGGCGTCACCGGCATGCTCGAGATCCTCTCGCACAGCCGGATGGACGACGACCAGCGGCGCACGGTGCAGGTGATCCAGGAATCGGCGCGTTCGCTGCTGCAGATCATCGGCGACATCCTGGATTTCTCGAAGGTGGAAGCCGGGCGGTTGGAGCTTTCACCCAGCACGATTTCATTGCCAAAACTGCTCCAGTCCACCGTGGCCAACTTCAGCGGCTCGGCCTCCAGCAAGGGGCTGGTGCTGCTGTGCGAAGTGGACGACCGCATTGGCCCGGCGCATGTGGCCGACGGCCTGAGGCTGCGGCAGGTACTCAGCAACTTCCTGTCCAACGCCATCAAGTTCACCGAATCAGGCGTGGTGGAAGCGGCGCTGGAGTGGCAGGGCCGCGATGGCGACAGTGATCGCGTGTGCTTCCGCATCACCGACACCGGCATCGGCGTCACGCCCGAACAGAAGGCGCGACTGTTCCAGCCCTTCCAGCAGGCCGAGGGCAGCACGACGCGGCGCTTCGGCGGCACCGGCCTGGGGCTGGTGATTTCGCGGCGCCTGGCCGACCTGATGCAGGGCCAGGTAGAAATGGACAGCACGCCCGGCGCCGGCACCACCCTGCGGCTCACGCTCACCGTGCCGCGCGGCAACGAGGCCGAGCTCGAACCCGATGCGCCGGCCGAGCCCAGCCAGGGTTTCCTGGCGCGGCCGCTGCCCACGGTGGAGCAGGCGCTGGCCGAACGCAGCCTGGTGCTGATCGTGGACGACCACCCCACCAACCGGCTGGTGGTGGCGCGCCAGCTGGCGCTGGCCGGCTATGCCAGCGAGTCGGCAAACGACGGCGTGCAGGGGCTGGCCGCGTGGCGCAGCGGCCGCTATGCGCTGGTGCTTTCCGACGTGCATATGCCGGAAATGGACGGCTACGAAATGGCGCGTGCGCTTCGCAATGAAGAAAGCAAAACGGGCCAGCCGCGCACGCCGGTGATCGCACTCACGGCCGCCGCGCTCAAGGGCGAAGCCGAACGCTGCCTGGCCGCCGGCATGGACGATTTCCTGTCCAAGCCGGTGAGCATCCCGGTGCTGGTGGCCTGCCTGCGCCGCTGGCTGCCGCACACGCTGCCTCTGGCCGGCGATATGCGCGCGCCGGCGCCGCTGCCGCAGGCGCACGGCGAGCCGCTGGCGCTGGACCCGGGCGCGCTGGACCCACTGACCGGCGGCGACGCGCGCGAGGCGCGCCTGCTGATGCACGATTTCCTCACCGCCACCGACGCCGACCTGCTGGAACTGCAGGCCGCGCGCATCGTTGGCGATTTGGCCCAGGTGGCGCGCCAGGCGCACAAGATCAAAGGCGCATCGGGGCTGGTGGGCGCGCAGCAGCTGGCGCAAGCCGCCAGCGAGGTGGAAGCCGCAGCCAAGCAGGCCGACTGGGCCCAT
>JANNQY010000244.1:0-7158 GCA_031400995.1 Lysobacteraceae bacterium | reverse complement strand
GACCTGTTCGTGGCACCGCAGGCCCGGGGCGCCGGCGTCGGGAGGGCGCTGATGGAGGCGGCACGGGGACTGGGCAGTGACACCGGCGCAGCCGAGCTGTGCCTGCAGACCGCTCGCGACAACCTGGACGCACAGCGCCTTTACGAAAGCCTGGGCTATCGGCGTGACGACGCGTTCCTGACCTACAGCCTGGATTTGCGCAGGGCCTGAGCCGGGCCTTTCCCGCACCGCGGCCCCGGGCAATACTGGCGGACATCTCCCGCTTGGCCAGCCGCATGAACCCGCGCCTTCCTGATTTGCTCGCCCCGCAGTCGCCGGCCTTGGCCCGCTCGCTGGATGCTTCGTTTTATGTGGATGAAACCATGCCGGCGCGGGACCGCGAGGCCGTGTTCGCCCGCAGCTGGCAGCTGGTGGGGCACGTCACCGCACTGGCCGACGCCGGCGACCATCTGGTCACCGATATCGCCGGGCTGCCGGTGGTGGTGCTTCGCGATACGCAAGGCCAGCTGCGCGCCTTCCACAACGTCTGCCGCCACCGCGCCGGGCCGCTGGCCACCTGCGATGGCAAGGGCGCCAAGGTCCTACGCTGCAAATACCACGGCTGGACCTACGGCCTGGACGGCGTGCTGCGCAGCGCGCCGGAAATGCAGACCGCCGAGGATTTCGACCCGGCGCAGGTGCGCCTGCCCGAGCTGCGCGTGGACACGTGGCAAGGGTTGGTATTCGTGGCGGGAGAGGGCGCCGTGCCTTTTGCTGAATTCAGCCACGGGCTGGACGGTCCGCTGCGGGCGCTGACGCCGGCGGGGTATGTCTTCAACAAGCGTTTCCGCTACGAGGTGGCCTGCAACTGGAAGGTTTACTGCGACAACTATCTCGAGGGCTACCACGTGCCGCATATCCATCCGGGCCTGAACAGCCTGCTGGACTACCGGCAATACGTCACCGAGGCTGGTGACTGGTTCTCGTACCAATACAGCCCGCTGGAGAGCGACCCGGCGCTGTATGGCGACGGCGACGCGCTCTATTACTTCATCTACCCCAACACCATGCTCAACCTGCTGCCGGGCCGGCTGCAGTCCAACCGCGTGCTGCCGCTGGGTGCCAACCGCTGCATCGTCGAGTTCGACTACTACTACGCGCCAGGCACTGACGACGATGCCGCCGCAGCGCGCCGGCAAGCCGACCACGACTTCTCGGACGAGGTGCAGCTGGAAGACGTCGAGATTTGCGAACACGTCCAGCGCGGCCTCGCCTCAGGCTCCTACGTCCCCGGCCGCCTGAACCCCCTGCGCGAAAACGCCGTCCTGCACTTCCACGAACTACTGCGCCACGCCTACCGCACGGCGTGATTATTGGACGTCGGGGTGGCGGGAAAGGTGGGAAACGTACCAGCGCCACAGCACGAACGCGGCGGCGGTGAAGGCAGCTGAGGCAAGCGCCAGGTGCAGGCCACTGCCGCTGACCAGGGGTGAAAGCAGGCCGGCGATGGCGGCGTTGGACAGCAGGCCGACGAAAGCCTGCATGGACGAGGCCGTGCCGCGCGCGTGCGGGTAGCGGTCCAGGATGGCCAAGGTGACTATCGGGAACACCAGCGCGATGCCGAACGCGCCCAGCGCCGTCGGCAGCACCGCCCAGGGCAAGGTGGGCGCCTGCACCAGCGCGTTGTAGCCGATGTTGTACACAGCCGCCGCACCGCAGCAGGCAAAGCCCCATTCCACCAGCCGCTGGCCGCTGATGCGCCCCGCCGCACGGCCGCTGACCCAGGCCCCCAGCATCATGCCGCCAATGGTGGGGGCGAAGAACCACACGAAGTCCTGCTCACCCAGGCCGAGCAGGTCCATCACGAAGGCCGGCGCCGAGGCGATGTACAGGAACAGCGCGCCAAAGTTCAGCGTGCCCACCAGCGCCAGCAGGCGGAACTTGCGGCTGGACAACATGCCGCCATACGCACGCGCCAGCGGCAGCGGGCGCAACGCCACCCGATTCTCGACTGGATGGCTCTCGGGCAGGCCCCACACGGTCATGACGAACAGCACCGCACCGAACAGCGCCAAAAACCAGAAAATGCCGTGCCAGTTGCTCCAACCCAGCACCCAGCCACCAATAACTGGAGCAATGGCCGGCGCAATACCAAAAATCATCGACACCTGGCTCATCAGTCGCTGCGCGTCGTCACCATGCAGGCAGTCGCGCACCACCGCGCGCCCCACGATCAAGCCCACTCCGGCCGACAGCCCCTGCAGCGCGCGGTAAAACAGCATCACCGTCATGTCCGTGGCCAGCGCCGCGCCTACCGACGCCAGCGTGAACACCACGATGCCCGACAGCAGCACCTTCTTGCGGCCGATGGCGTCGGAAATGGGCCCATGGAACAGCGACATCGCCGCATAGCCGATCAGGTAAACACTGATCGTCTGCTGCATCGCCACCTTGCCCACGCCCAGGTCGCGCGCCATCACCGGGAACGCCGGAAACACCGTGTCGATGGAAAACGGCCCGAACATGGCCAGGCCGCCCAAAATGAAGGCCAAACGGGCGCGGGAGATATTGAGGTGGGAAATCATGGGCATCGCGGGCCGGAAACCGTGCCAGCATAGCAAGGCCGCGTTCCAGTCCGGCCTTGAACCCGCCACCCTCGGCCCAAACCCTGCAAGCGATGATCGACGCCACGCCCGCCAGTTCTGAAGCCCCACCCGTCGCCGAACGCAGCCTCGCCGCGATCATGTCGCAGCTGTTGCCCTTCCTGCGCCCCTACACCGGCCGCATCCTGCTGGCGTTGGCGTGTTTAGTGCTGGCGAAATTCGCCAACCTGGGCGTGCCGCTGATCCTCAAGCGCCTCGTCGACAGCTTGAACGTGGAGGCCTCGCTGCTGGTACTGCCGGTGGGCCTGCTGCTGGCCTACGGCGCGTCACGACTGTCGGTGACGCTGTTCACTGAACTGCGCACCGTGGTGTTCGCGCGGGTGATGGCGCGCAGTTCGCGCGAAGTAATGCTGCGCGTGTTCCGGCACCTGCACGCACTGTCGCTGCGCTTCCACCTCAACCGCCGCACCGGCGGCGTGGCCCGCGACGTGGAGCGCGGCGGCAGCGCCATCGCCGACCTGCTGGACTGGACCATCTACACCATCCTGCCCACCCTGCTCGAGATCACGCTGGTCACGGCGGTGCTGGTGTGGAAGTACGACTGGACCTTCGCCGCCATCACCCTGGGCACCATTGCCATCTACGTGGCATGGACCTTCCGCGTCACCGAATGGCGCACGCGCTACTACCGCGCGGCGGTGGAGGCCGATACCCGCGCCAGCGCCCGCGCCGTGGACTCGCTGCTCAACTTCGAAACCGTGAAGTACTTCAACAACGAGGACCACGAAGCCCGCCGCTACGACGAAAACCTGCGCCAGATGGAAGACGCCCAGGTGATGAGCCTGAAGTCGCTTGGCGTGCTGAACATGGGCCAGAGCGCCATCGTCGCCATCGGCATCACCGCCCTGATGTGGCGCGCGGCCGCCGGCGTGGCTGCGGGCGAGATGACCATCGGCGACCTGGTGCTGGTGAACGCCTACCTGCTGCAGCTGTCGGCGCCGCTGAACTACCTGGGCATGGTCTACCGCGAGGTAAAGCAGGCCATCACCAATATCGAACGGCTGTTCGGGCTGCTGGACGAAACGCAAGACGTGCGCGACCGCCCCGACGCGCGCACGTTGTCCACCCGCCAGCCGCGGGTGGAGTTCCGCGACGTGCGTTTCGGCTACGACAGCCGCCGCGAGATCCTGCACGGCGTCAGCTTCAGCATCCCGCCCGGCGGCAGCCTGGCCGTGGTGGGGCATTCGGGCAGCGGCAAGTCCACGCTGTCGCGGCTGCTCTACCGTTTCTATGAAATCGGCAGCGGCAGCATCGCCATCGACGGCCAGGACGTGCGCGAACTCACGCAGGATTCGGTGCGCGCCGCCATCGGCATCGTCCCGCAGGACACCGTGCTGTTCAACGACTCCATCCGCTACAACATCCGCTACGGCCGCCCCGCCGCCAGCGACGCCGAGGTGGAGGACGCCGCGCGTTCAGCGCACATCCACGACTTCATCCTCACCCTGCCCGACGGCTACGACAGTGAAGTGGGCGAGCGCGGACTGAAGCTCAGCGGCGGCGAGAAGCAGCGCGTGGCCATTGCCCGCGCCCTGCTCAAGAATCCCGCCATCCTGATCTTTGACGAAGCCACATCGGCGCTGGATTCCGCCAGCGAGCAGGCCATCCAGCGCGAACTGGACCGCATCGCCGTGGGCCGCACCACGCTGGTGATCGCGCACCGCTTGTCCACCGTGATGGACGCCGACGAGATCCTGGTGCTGGACGGCGGCAACGTGGTGGAACGCGGCAACCACGCCAACCTGCTGGCCCGCGACGGCGCCTATGCCCGCATGTGGCGGCTGCAGCAGCAGGAAGACCAGCCTGCCCTCGCCAGCCCCTAGCGCCGGTGCCGGAGCGATAGAATGGCGCTCCCACCGGACGAACGCCGCCCCGCATGACCGAACCTGCCCGCCCCACCTTCCACGGATTCGAACAGATCCCGCTGCGCGAGTACGCCGAGCGCGCCTACCTGGACTATTCGATGTACGTGGTGCTCGACCGCGCCCTGCCCTTCCTGGGCGACGGCCTGAAGCCGGTGCAGCGCCGCATCATCTACGCCATGAGCGAACTGGGCCTGGGCGCGGGCGCCAAGCCCAAGAAGTCTGCGCGCACGGTCGGCGACGTGATCGGCAAGTTCCATCCGCACGGCGACAGCGCCTGCTACGAAGCCCTGGTGCTGATGGCGCAGCCGTTCTCGTATCGCTACCCGCTGATCGAAGGCCAGGGCAACTTCGGCTCCAGCGACGACCCCAAGTCGTTTGCCGCGATGCGCTACACCGAATCCAAGCTCACGCCGATCGCCGAAGTGCTGCTCGGCGAACTGGGCCAAGGCACGGTGGACTGGGTGCCCAACTTCGACGGCACCCTGCAGGAGCCCAGCTGGATGCCGGCACGCCTGCCGCACCTGCTGCTCAACGGCACCATGGGCATCGCCGTGGGCATGTCAACCGATATCCCGCCGCACAACCTCAACGAAGTGGTGAGCGCGGCGATCCGCCTGCTCGACGACCCCGACGCCAGCGTGCGCGACCTGTGCGAGCACGTGCGCGGACCCGACTACCCCACCGGTGCCGAAATCATCACGCCCGCCGCCGACCTGCTCAACCTGTATGAAACCGGCGGCGGAAGCGTGCGTGCGCGCGCCACCTGGACCCGTGAAAACCTCAACATCGTCATCACCAACTTGCCATACCAGGTCTCGCCTTCAAAAATCATGGAGCAGGTGGCGCAGCAGATGCGCGCCAAGAAACTGCCGTGGCTGGAAGACCTGCGCGACGAGTCCGACCACGAAAACCCGGTGCGCCTGGTGCTGGTGCCGCGCAGCAACCGCGTGGATTTCGAAGGCCTGATGGGCCACCTGTTCGCCACCACGGACCTGGAAAAAAGCTTCCGGGTGAACTTCAACATCATCGGCCTGGACGGCCGGCCGCAGGTGAAGAACCTCAAGACCTTCCTGGCGGAATGGCTGGAGTTCCGCAACACCACCGTGGCGCGGCGCCTGCGCCACCGGCTGGAGCGCGTGGAGCGCCGCCTGCACATGCTCGAAGGCCTGCTGGTGGCCTTCCTCAATCTCGACGAAGTCATCCGCATCATCCGCACCGAGGACGAACCCAAGGCCGCGCTGATGGCGCGCTTCGGGCTGGACGACGAGCAGGCCGAATACATCCTGGAAACCAAGCTCAAGCAGCTTGCCCGCCTGGAAGAAATGAAGATCCGCGGCGAGCAGGACGAGCTGGCCAAGGAGCGCGACAAGATCCAGTCCATCCTGGAATCCAAAGCCAAGCTCAAGAAGCAGGTGAAGGACGAACTGCTGGCCGACGCCAAGAAGTTCGGCGACGCGCGGCGCTCGCCGCTGGTGCAGCGCGAGGCCGCCCAGGCCATCAGCGAAACCGACCTGGTGCCCAGCGAACCGGTGACCGTGGTGCTGTCGAAAAAGGGCTGGATCCGCAGCGCCAAGGGCCACGACGTGGAGGCGGCGGCGCTGAGCTATCGCGACGGCGAAGGCCTGCTGCAGGCCGTGCGCGGGCGCAGCACCCAACAGGTGGCCTTCCTCGATTCCAGCGGCCGCAGCTACTCCACCCTGGCGCACACCCTGCCCAGCGCACGCGGCAACGGCGATCCCTTGAGCGGCCGCTTCTCGCCGCCGGCCGGCGCCTCGTTCGTGGGCGTGGCGGTGGCGGACAACGACGCCCGCTTCGTGCTGGCCTCCAGCTGGGGCTATGGCTTCGTGACCCGCTTCGAGAATTTCACCGGCCGCAACAAGGCCGGGAAACAGCTGATCAACGCGGACGATGCCGCCGACCTGCTGGCGCCGGTGCCGGTGAACGACTTGGCCACCGATTGGATCGTGGCCATCACATCCACCGGCCACCTGCTCGCGTTCCCGATCAAGGACCTGCCCGAGCTGGACAAGGGCAAAGGCAACAAGCTGCTGCAGATCCCGCCCGCCAAGCTCAAATCGGGCGAAGAAAAGGTCATCGCCGTGGCCAGCGTCCGCCAGGGTGGCGAGCTCACCGTGTACTCGGGCCGCCAGAAGCTGGTGCTCAGCTGGCGCGACCTGCAGGCCTGCGAAGGCGCGCGCGCCAGCCGCGGCAACCTGCTGCCGCGCGGCTTCACCAAGGTGGACCGGGTGGAAGCTACATGATGCGCCTGGCGCTGCTTGCCGCCCTCGCCTTCCTCTGGCCGGTGCAGGCGGATGCCATGAGGTCGGACACGGTGATCGTAGTGGTACGACATGCCGAAAAGGCGGCGCTTCCGCCGGGAGACCCGGTGCTGTCGCCCGCCGGAGAGCATCGTGCGTGCGCGCTGGCGGACCGCCTGGCGGCGACACCCCTGGCGGCGGTGTACGCCACGCCCAACCGGCGTACCCCGCTCACCGCCGAGCCGACCGCGCGCACGCACGGGCTGGAGGTGACGGTTCGGCCGGCCGATGAATCGGCGCAATCGCTGGCGCTTTTGCTGCGCCAGAGCCACGTCGGCCAGACCGTACTGGTCGTGGGACACAGCAACACCGTCCCGGCGCTGGTGCAGGCAC
>JANNQY010000243.1:0-4748 GCA_031400995.1 Lysobacteraceae bacterium | reverse complement strand
GCGTGGCGCGCTCACTGCTGATGCCGGCGCGCAGGCCGGCGGCGTAGTCGCGGCTCACCAGCAGCGGCACCGGCACCGACACGAAGTCGGGATCGCCCAGGTAAATGGCGCGGTCGCGGAAAGCGCGCCGCATCGCTTCGATCACCAGATGCGTGCGCGGCACTTTCTCGAGCTTGGGATAATCGTAGCCATCCAGCACGTTTAGGATGGTGGCCAGCGTGACGCCACCGGACGACGGCGGCGGCGCAGTGACTATCTCCATGCCGCGGTGGCGGATGCGAATGGGCTCGCGCTCGACCACGCGGTACTCGGCTAAGTCACGCGCTGTCCACAGGCCGCCACCGGCGCGCACGCCCGCCGCCAGCTTCTCGGCGTAGTCACCGCGATAAAAACCATCGGCGCCCTTGCTGGCCAGCAGCTCCAGTGTCCGCGCATAGTCTTCGTTGCGCATCAGCGTGCCCTGGGCGGGCACCTGGCCATCGCGCAGGAACAGTGCGGCCGCGGCCGGATTGCCGGCGATTGCATCGCGCCGATAGCCCAGCATGGCGGCGTTCTTGGGGCCAAACGCCCAGCCTTCCCGCGCCAGGCGGATGGCGGGCGCCAGCGATTTCGACAGTGGCAGGCGGCCGTATTTCACCGCCAGATGCTCCAGCGCCGCCGGCAGGCCGGGAATGGCAGCGGCCAGCGCGCCGTCCACCGACAGGCGGCGGTCGGCGTTGCCCTGCGCATCCAGGAACATGTCGCGGGTGGCCGCCAGCGGCGCCCGTTCGCGCGCGTCCACGAAAACATCGCGGCCGTCGGCGGCGGCATGCAGCAGCGCGAAGCCGCCGCCACCGATGCCCGAACTTTCCGGCTCCACCAATCCCAAGGTCGCGCTCACCGCCACCGCGGCATCGAAAGCGTTGCCGCCCATGGCCAGCACTTCCATGCCGGCATCGGTGGCATAGGCGTTGGCGCTGGCAATGGCGGCCTGATGCGGTGGCTGCGCCTGGCGCGGCGCGTCGGCGTTCGCCAGCGGCGAAACCAGCAGCAGGAACAACAGTAGAATTCGAATCACGCGGCGGGCTCCTGCTGCAGCTCAAGGTACTTGGCGAGCAGCTGCTCGCGCGTTTCCGGACGCCCGGTGTCCAGGTCGATGCATTCCACCGGGCAAACCACCACGCACTGCGGCTCGTCGAAGTGGCCCACGCACTCGGTGCAGCGGCCGGGGTTGATCACGTAGATGGTCTCGCCCTGGCTGATGGCGTCGTTGGGGCAAGCCGGGGCGCAGACGTCGCAGTTGATGCAAAGCTGGTTGATCAGTAACGACATGGTCTACGCGCGCACCCCGGCACCGGGCCGGGGCGCGCGCCGTGGTTTACTTGGCTTCTACGAACACGTACTTGGCGCCGGCCGCTTCCACGGCAGCCTGCACCCGCGCGCTGTCGGCGGTGGCTCCGATGAACAGCACCTGCGAGCCCTTGAGCGCGTCGGGCTGGGGCTCGGCGAAAGCGGCCACGATTAGGTCGGCCATCTTGGCGCTGTCGGGCGAGCCAAACACCAGCATGTTGCCCGGCAGCACGGTGCGCTGCACCACGGCGGTGACGTTGTCCAGCTGACGGTCGTACTGAGTGAGACCGTCCTGGTCGCCTTCGGCCGCGGCGGCGCTGTTCATCGGCAGGTAGTACGGGAAGATGCGGTCGGTGACGCCGGTCTGGTTCTGGCCGACCACTTTGCCCAGGTACTCCTTCCAGGCCATGTCGTCGCTGCCGGTGGGAGCGACCAGCGCGGCCTCCGCAACCGGGGCTTCTTCGGCCTTCTTGCAGCCGGCCAGCAGAGTGAGCGAGAGCAGCAGGGCGAGCGGTGCAAATGCGCGGTTCATGGGGATACCTTTTGTGTGAGTGGGTTTCAGGTGCGTGTCCAGCGGCGGGCAAGGGCTACTACTACGGCAGGGTGGACAAAGCCGGATACATCGCCGCCCAGGCGCGCCACTTCGCGCACCAGGCTGGAAGAAATGAAGCTGTGCTGCTCGGCCGGCGTGAGGAACAGGGTTTCCACGTCGGGGATCAGGTGCCGGTTCATGCTGGCCAGCTGGAATTCGTACTCGAAGTCCGAGACCGCGCGCAGTCCGCGCAGCAGCACGCCAGCGCCAATCTTTTGAACGAAATGAGCCAACAGGGAGTTGAAACCGACCACCTCCACGTTGCTGTAGCCGGCAAGCGCCGTGCGGCAGAGGTCCACGCGCTCATCCAGCGGCAGCGCGGGCCCCTTGCCGGGACTTTCGGCCACGCCAACCACCACCCGGTCGAACAGCGTCGAAGCGCGTGCGACCAGGTCGATATGGCCGTTGGTGATGGGATCGAAGGTGCCGGGATACAGCGCGACACGGTTTCGGGCCAAGCTCATGCCGAGGGGTTGCCCTGCGGATTGGATTCACCGTGAAGTGTAGCAGCGGATTCCGCGCCGGCGCTGTATCCCACCTGGAACAAAGCAAAGCGCACGTCGCGGGTGTGGCCCTCCCGGTGCAGGCGCCAGTCCGGGGGCAAAACCAAGGGCGTTGCCCTGGGATTTTCGACGTAAATCAAGGCGCCCGGCGCCAGCCAGGGTCCCAGCGCGGCCGCGGCCGCTTGCCAAAGGCCGGCCGCGAACGGCGGATCCAGGAACACAAGGTTGAAACAATGCTCGGCCGGGCGCTGCAGCCAGGCCAGGGCGTCGCCGGTCACCACCTGCACCTGGGCGGTCTTCAGCCGGTCCACGCTGGCCCGCAGGCCCTGGGCCAGGGCCGCGTCGCGTTCAAGCAAAACCACCTTGCCGGCGCCCCGGGATGCCGCCTCGAAACCCAGCGCGCCGGTGCCGGCAAACAGGTCCAGCACGTGGGCGCCAGACACCATCGGCTGCAGCCAGTTGAACACCGTCTCGCGCACCCGGTCGCTGGTGGGCCGCAGGCCGGGATGGTCGGGCACCGGCAGCTTGGAACCGCGCAGGTGGCCCGCAATGATCCGGACCGCGCCGGGCGCGCGCGGGTTCATCGGGGAGTCCGGGGGCTGGGTGCTAACATCGCCGCATTGTCCGTGAAACCAGCGAAATGTTCGATTTCCTGAAGAAAAAACCCGAAACCCCCGAGCCGGCCAAGCCTGCGCAGGCCCCGGTGCGCACCGGCTTCAGCCCCGACGACCTGGCGCGCGCCTTCACCGTGCACCAGGAGGAAAAGGCCGCCCGCGCCGAGATCGAACTGGCACAGGGCCGCGAGGCGATGCGCGGCACGCTGGGCGGGTCGCTGTTCGCGCGCAGCCTGGGCGGGCTGTTCTCGCGCAATCCCAAGCTCGACGACGAGCTGCTGGATGAAATCGAGACCGCGCTGATCAGCGCCGACGTCGGCATCACCGCCACCGGCGACATCCTGGGCCGGCTGCGCAAGCGCATGCAGGCCCGCGAGTTCGCCGACGCCCATGCCCTGCTCACCGCGCTGCGCGGCGACCTGCTGGCCATGCTCAAGCCCGTCGCCAAGCCGCTGGTGATCGACGACAGCGCCAAGCCCTTCTGCATCCTCACCGTTGGCGTGAACGGCGTTGGCAAGACCACCACCATCGGAAAGCTGGCGCACCGGTTCCAGCTTGACGGCCACAGCCTGATGCTGGCCGCGGGCGACACCTTCCGCGCTGCCGCCGTGGAGCAGCTGAAGATATGGGGCGAACGCAACAACGTGCCAGTGATCGCCCAAGGCCAGAACGCCGACGCCGCTTCGGTGGCCTACGACGGCCTGCAGGCGGCAAAAGCCCGCGGCATGGACATCCTGATCGCCGACACCGCCGGCCGCCTGCACACCCAGCAGGGCCTGATGGCCGAACTGGGCAAGATCCGCCGCGTGCTTTCGAAGGTGGACGAGCGCGCGCCGCATGAAGTGCTGCTGGTGATCGACGGCACCACCGGCCAGAACGCGCTCAACCAGCTGCGCCAATTCCACGCCGCCGTACAGGTGACCGGCCTGGTGGTGACCAAGCTAGACGGCACCGCCAAGGGTGGCGTGGTGTTCGCGCTGGCGCGCGAATTTGGCATCCCCATTCGTTTCGTCGGCCTGGGCGAGAAGGTCGAGGACCTGCGCGTGTTCGATCCCGAAGGGTTCGTGGACGCGCTGCTGCCCGGGACTTTGGGTGAGTGAATGAGCGCCGCGACGGCGAAGCCCGCGCGACGCCGACGCTGGCCATGGGTGCTTGCGGTGCTCGCCATCGCGCTTGCGGTGGGCGCGTGGTGGATAAACCGCCAGCTTGAGCCGAACAGGCTGACCGCGCAGGTCCTGGCGCGCGCTGGCGCGGCCATGGGCCTGGAGCTAAGCATCGACGGCACGCCCGAATACGCACTGCGGCCCGAGCCGCGGCTGCTGCTGCCCAACCTGGTCGTGCGCCAGCCCGGCGCCAAGGCGCCGCTGCTGCAGGCCAACAGCGCCGAAGTGTCGCTGCCCTGGAGCACGCTGCGGAACGCCGACAAAGTGGTGGTGACGCGCGTCGCCCTGGAGCGTCCACAGCTGGACATGCAGGCCTTGGCGCAATGGCAGGCGGCGCGTCCTGCGGCCGCAGAGCCCTTCACCCTGCCCGCCGTCACGCAAGGCGTGCATGTGAGAGATGGCGAGGTGGTTGGCGGCAACTGGTCGCTGCGCGCGCTGAACCTGACGGTGCCGGAGCTGCGGCCCGACGCGCCCGCCGCGCTGGATGCTTCGGGGCGCTACCAGCAGGACGGGCTTGCGCTGGGTTTCGCGGCGAAGCTTGCGCTGG
>JANNQY010000242.1:0-4364 GCA_031400995.1 Lysobacteraceae bacterium | reverse complement strand
CACCGGTGAGATCCGCCTTGGCTTCGACGACGGCCTGGCCGACAAGCTGCTGGGCCCGGGCCAATATTTCGGCGAGCTGGCGGTGTTCATCGGCCGGCACCAGCGCTTCGCGCGCGCGGTGGCGGAAACCGCCGGCGTGCTTTACGAAATCACCCATCGGCGTTCAAGACCCTGGTGGAGCGCGAGCCGGCGCACGTGGCGCGCTTCATGCAGCGCAGCTTCGCCTACCTCGTGGCCGGCGAGCACCAGCTGGTGCAGCACCTCAAGCGCCGCAACGAAGACCTGATGCAGACCCTGGACACCCTGCGCCAGACCCGCACCGAGCTCACCGTGGCCCAGCAGCTGGTGCGCACCGACGACCTCACCGGCCTTTCGAACCGGCGCGGCTTGTACCGCTACCTGGATGAACTGGGCCGGCAGACCCTGCCTGACCTGAAGCTGGCGCTGCTGCTGGTGGACATCGACCAGATCAAGCAAATCAACGACCGCAGTGGCCACTTGGCCGGCGACGCCGCCCTGCGCGCCGCTGCCGAAGAAGTGCGGCGCATGGCCGGGCCGCTGGAGCTGCCCTGCCGTTTGGGCGGCGACGAGTTCGCGCTGGTGCTGCGCGTGAGCGACGACGGCGAGCTGGCCAACCGCGCCTTGGGCCTGATGAGCGCGGTGCGCAGCTTGCGCTTGCCGAGCCTGCGCGAGCACCGGCTTTCCATCAGCATCGGCGGCGCGTTCTGCGCCGACCCGGGCGGCTGGTCCAGCTGGTACAGCCAGGCCGACCGCGCCCTGTACGACGCCAAGCGCCACGGCGGCGACCACTGGCGCCTGGCCCGCTGAGCCCCGTGGCCGCGGCCGCGCGGCCGCCGCGTTCACCTCAGAAACCTGCCCGCCCAGCCGCCTGAATGGATTCGTCGAACCCCCACGCTCCCATAGCCTCCAGCCACGCGCCGGTGACACCGATGCTGCGCGCCGTGCTGCTGTGCGACATCGTCAATTCCACTGCATTGGTGGAGCAACTGGGCGACGTGCGTGCGGTGCATCTGATGCAGCGCCACGATGCGCTGATGCGGCAGGCGCTGGCGCTCTGCCACGGCCAGCTCATCGACAAGGCCGACGGCGTGCTGGCGCTGTTCGAGCGGCCCATCCAGGCGCTGGATTTCGCGCTGCGTTACCAGCGCGGCCTGCGCGAGCTGGGCACGCTGGAGGGCGTGGATCTCAAGGCCCGCATTGGCCTGCACGTGGGCGACGTGATGACCTGGGCCAACGAGCCCAAGCACGTGCTCGCCGGCGCCAAGGCCTTCGAAGTGGAGGGCTTGGCCAAGCCGGTGGCCGCGCGCCTGATGAACCTGGCGCTGCCCGGGCAGATCCTGATGTCGGGCATGGCGCAGAACTTGTGCCATCGCGCCGTTGGCGAATTGGGCGACGCCGGTGTGCGCTTGCGCTGGCTGATGCACGGCCGCTACAGCTTCAAGGGCGTGCCGGCGCCGATGCTGGTGCACGAAGTGGGCGAGCCGGGCCTGTCGCCGCTGCGTGCGCCCGACTCGGGCGCCAAGGCCTGGCGCGAACTGCCGCTGTGGCGGCGGCCGCCGGTGGTGGCGCTGGAAGTGGTGCTGCTGGCCGCGCTGGGCTTGGGCTTTTTCTGGACCACGGTGCGTAGCCCGCCGGCCATTGCCTTCGCCGAGCGCGACTGGGTGGTGGTGGCTGACCTGCAGAACCGCACCGGCGATGCCGTGTTCGATGATTCCCTGGACACCGCGCTGCGCGTGGGCCTGGAGCAATCCCGGCACGTGAACCTGGTCTCTGAACTGCAGATAGACCGCGCCCTGGAGCGCATGCAGCGCCAGGGCCAGCCCGTGGACCGCCAACTGGCCACCGAACTGGCGCTGCGCGAGGGTGCGAAGGCAGTGATCTTGCCGACGGTGGCACAGGTGGGCGGCGTGGTGCGGGTAAGCCTGGAAGTGATTGACCCCAACAGCGGTGCCACGGTTTATAGCGAAAGCGCCGACGCGCGCAGCGTGCAGCAGGTACTGCCGGCGCTGGACCAGGCGCTGGCGGTAGTGCGCACGCAGCTGGGCGAGGCGATGGCCAGCGTGGAGCGAAGCTCCAAGCCGCTGGAGCAGGTGACCACCAGCAACCTCGAGGCACTGAAGGCCTTCAGCCTCGGGCTCAATGCGCGGCTTCGGGCCGAGCCGGAGCAGGCGCGCGCGCTGTTCGGCGAAGCAGTGCGGCTGGATCCGGAATTCGCCATGGCCTACCTGCAGCTGGCCTTCATGAGCTATGTGGAAAACGACGCGGTGCAGACGCGCCGCAACCTGGACTTGGCTTTGGCCAACCGGGCGCACCTGACGCAGCGCGAGACACTGTTCCTGGAGGGTGCCGAGGCCACCTTGGCGGATCCGGTGCGATCGCTGGAGAAATTCCGGCTGATGGCCACGCTGTATCCCGATGAGCGGCGCGGCCCCTACAACTACGCCTACTTTGCCCACTTCGACCTGCTGCGTAGCGAAGACGGCCTGGCCGTGCTCGAACCCTTCCTGCAGACCAAGCATGACCGGCCCGGACCCAACCACTACCAGGCGGGCGTGCTCTACCTGGCATTGAACCGATTCCCGGAGGCGCTGGCGGCTTTCGAGCGCTCCGACTCGTTCGGGCTCTTTGGGTCGCGTCGCGAGTTTGCCGAAACCTATGCCGCGCAGCGCCAGTTCGCGGACGCCGAGCGCGTGTTGGCGCAGCAGCCAGATTTCGGCGCCACAACCGCGGCCATTGAAGCGCGCCTGGTGGAGGTTTCGATGGCGCTGGATCAGGGCCGCCTGGAGCAGGCGCTGGCGGTAGCCCGGTCACTCGAGGACCAGGCGCGCGGCGACAGCATCCCGGGCCTCACCTTGCAATCCCAGGCCACCGTTACGCTATGGCTGCGAAGCTATCGGCCCGACGCGACCTTCGCGGAAGACTTGCGCACGTTCGTGCGGCAGGGCGTGGCGCGGCTGCCCGATGCCGACAGTCTCGAGCGCCGGCATACGATTTTCCAGCTGATGGCTGCCGCGTGGATGGCCGCGCATACCGGCGATGCAGGCACCACACGCGCGGCACTCGCGGCGACGTCGAAGGACCCGCTGCTGGTGTCCTATCCCGCGAACGAGGCAATGCAGCGGGCCGCGCGAGCAGAGCTGGCGCTGGCCGCGGGCGACGCCGACCAAGCCATTGCCTTGCTGGCGCCGGCGGTGGAGCGCGACGAAGGCCTCTACTTCGAGCGTGTGGTTTTGATGCGCGCCCACGCCGCGCGCAAGCAGTGGACCGAGGCCTTGGCGCTGGCGCAGTGGCTGGCCGCCAACCGCGGCCGCGCCTACGGCGAGGCCAGCAGTCTGGGCGTGGCGCAGCCGGCAAACGTGCTGGAGAGCAACCTGGCCCTCGACGCGGCCGCCTATTTCGCCGAACGCGCGGGCGACGACGCGGCGGCGCGTGAAGCCGCCGGGCAGTTCAAGCAAGCCTGGCCCAAAGCGCAGCCAGAAGCCCTGGCCCTGGCCGCAAGCCGGCGGGGAGTGCCGTGATCAGCGGCGGCTGACTTCCAGCGAAATCGGGTGCTGGCCGGCCTGCGCCGACACCAGCTGCTTGCGCAGGCTGTCGCGGGTGGCCTTGATGGTTTCCTTGCTGGCCAGTTCGCCCACCGCCAGACAGCTCCATGCCCCTTCGGTGACGGCGCGGTCAGCGGAGGCCTTGTCTCCCACTTGGGCCAGGGCCGCGCGTGGATCCTTCTGGAACAGCGCGCGGAAGCCATCATCGGTGGCCAGCTTGTCGAGCAGTGCGTCTACGGTGTCTTCGGAAAGCGTGAACGACATGGGGTACCCCCTGGACGATGGCAGTGGCCATCAAGGCTTGCAGTCTAGCCACGGGGCCGGTCATTGTCAGGCTCCTCTTTCGCGATTCTTGGCCATGCAACTTCGTCGCTGTGCTGCTCTCCTGGTCGAACTCGACCAGGAGCCCCGGTTTTCCTTCGCCAGCCTGTTGGCCGGCGGTGACGGCATGGACCATGCCGTCCGCTGGCAAGCGATGGCCGCGCACCTGACGGCGCCCGTAACGGTCACATTGGCGCAGCTGGCGGTGTTATCCGCCGTGCCGCGCGATGAGTGGGTGCCCCGCGATGCCCTGCTGGCAAGTCATGACGTCGCGATCGTCGATTCACTGCAGGTGCTGGGCTTGCTGCTGGCCGACAGCGAAGCCGACGCGACAGCGCGTGCGCGCGACCAAACCGCTCGCGACATTGCCTGGTGGCCGCTGGCGCTGATGGCGCACGCGCAGGGCGGCTGGGGCGACGTGGACATCCAGGCCCGCAACGAGCGCGGCCTGATGCTGAGCAGCCAGCAGATGGTGGATGC
>JANNQY010000241.1:0-9991 GCA_031400995.1 Lysobacteraceae bacterium | reverse complement strand
GCCCCGATGCTCTTGAAAGGCATCGGGGCTGAAGCCCCTCCCACAAAGGCCATCCCACAGGGGGCCCTGCTGCAGGGGGCGGGATACAATACTCGCCCCCACGGAACGGATTAACCGCCGCCATGCCCGTGAACTCGCCCGCCAAGGGCAAGCTCTTCATCGAAACCCACGGCTGCCAGATGAACGAGTACGACTCGGCCAAGATGGCCGACGTGCTCGCCGCCGAACACGGCCTGGAGCTAACCCAGGACGAGGCCCAGGCCGACGTGATCCTGGTGAACACCTGCTCGATCCGCGAGCGCGCCCAGGAAAAGGTCTTCTCGCGCCTTGGCCGCTGGAAAAAGTACAAGCAGGGCAAGCCGGTGCTGATCGGCGTCGGCGGCTGCGTGGCCAGCCAGGAGGGCGAGGCCATCCTCAAGCGGGCCCCCTACGTTGACCTGGTGTTCGGCCCGCAGACCCTGCACCGCCTGCCGGACATGATCGACGCGCGGCGCCAGACCGGCCAGCCGCAGGTGGACATCAGCTTCCCGGAAGTGGAGAAGTTCGACCGCCTGCCCGAGCCGCGCGCGGACGGCCCCAGCGCCTATGTCTCCATCATCGAAGGCTGCAGCAAGTACTGCTCGTTCTGCGTGGTGCCGTATACCCGCGGCGAAGAAGTGTCGCGCCCGTTCGACGACGTGCTGCTGGAAGTGGCGCTGCTGGCCGCCCAGGGCGTGCGCGAAATCCACCTGCTGGGCCAGAACGTGAACGCCTACCGCGGCCCCACCGCCGACGGCGACACGGCGGACCTGGCGCTGCTGATCCGCGCCATCGCCCAGATAGAAGGCGTGGGCCGCATCCGCTACACCACCTCGCACCCGCTGGAGTTCAGCGAGGCATTGATCCAGGCGCACCGCGACGTGCCGCAGCTGGCCAGCTTCCTGCACCTGCCGGTGCAGTCGGGCTCGGACCGCATCCTCACCGCGATGAAGCGCAACCACACGGCGCTGGAATACAAGGCCAAGATCCGCCGCCTGCGCGAAGCCAAGCCAGGCATCGTCATCAGCTCGGACTTCATCGTCGGTTTCCCGGGCGAAACCGAGCGCGACTTCGAGGCCACGCTCAAGCTCATCGCCGACATCGGCTTCGACCAAAGCTATTCCTTCGCCTATTCGCGGCGCCCCGGCACGCCGGCGGCCAACTTGCATGATGAAGTGCCCGCCGACGTGGCCGCCGCGCGGCTGCTGAGCCTGCAGACCGCCATCAACGCCAACGCCCGCGCGATTTCCGAGGCCATGGTGGGCAGCGTGCAGCGCATCCTGGTTCAGGGCCCCAGCGCCCGCGACGCGGCCGAGTTGACCGGCAAGACCGAGAACATGCGCAACGTGAACTTCGCCGGTGCGGCGCGGCTGGTGGGCCAGTTCGTGGATGTGCGCATTACCGAAGCGCGCAGCAACTCGCTGCGCGGCGAGGTCGTCACCGCCGAGATCCTGACCGCATGAGCAAGGCGCCACTGCGGGATTTCGTGCTCTCGCCCGAGGACAGCGAGCGGCTGGCGAACCTGACCGGGCCTTTCGACGAGCACCTGCGGCTGATCGAGCTGCGGCTGGGCGTGGAAATCGCCAACCGCGGCCACGTGTTCCGGGTTACCGGCGAGGCCAAGGCCGCCGCCGCCGCGGAAAAACTGCTGCGCCAGCTCTACAACGAAGCCGAAACCGAAAGCTTGGATGCGCACGTGATCCACAACCACCTGGGCAGCGCGCATCTGGCGCGAATCGTCGGCGGCGACGGCATCGAGCAGCAGGAGGTAGCCATCAAGGTCAAGCGCGGCA
Source organism: Lysobacteraceae bacterium (assembly GCA_031400995.1). Classification (GTDB taxonomy): domain Bacteria; phylum Pseudomonadota; class Gammaproteobacteria; order Xanthomonadales; family Xanthomonadaceae; genus Arenimonas. The sequence continues at coordinate 8,180 of JANNQY010000241.1, read as the reverse complement.
CGGTGCGCGGGCGCGGCGCCAACCAAGCCAAGTACCTCACCGCCATCACCAGCCACGACATCAGCTTTGGCATCGGCCCGGCCGGCACCGGCAAGACCTTCCTGGCGGTGGCCAGCGCGGTGGAGGCCCTGAACGAAAGCCGCGTGCAGCGCCTGCTGCTGGTGCGCCCGGCGGTGGAGGCCGGCGAAAAGCTCGGCTTCCTGCCCGGCGACCTGAGCCAGAAGGTGGACCCGTATCTGCGCCCGCTCTACGACGCGCTGTACGAAATGCTGGGCGTGGAGAAAGTGGCCAAGCTGCTCGAGCGCAACGTCATCGAGATCGCGCCGCTGGCCTACATGCGCGGCCGCACGCTCAATGACGCCTATGTGATCCTGGACGAAGCCCAGAACACGTCGGTGGAACAGATGAAGATGTTCCTCACCCGTCTTGGCTTCGGCAGCACCGCGGTGATCACCGGCGACCTGAGCCAGATCGACCTGCCCAAGCACCAGAAATCCGGCCTGCGCGACGCCATCGACGTGCTGCGCGGGGTGGAGGGCATCAGCTTTACCTTCTTCACCGCCCACGACGTGGTGCGCCACCCGCTGGTGGCGCGCATCGTGCAGGCCTACGATGCCCGCGACGGCAAGGAATCGCAGGAATGACCCAGGGACCGCTGCAATTGGACGTGGGCGTGAGTTATGGCCTGCCGCGCGCCGGCATTCCGGCGGCGGTGAGTTTCCGGCGCTGGGCCGCGGCGGCCGCGCAGGGCCGGATCCGCCGCGCCGACCTCGCTATCCGCGTGGTGGACGAAAAAGAAGGCCGGGCGCTGAACCGGCACTATCGCGGCAAGGACTACGCCACCAATGTGCTCAGTTTCCCGGTTGAGCTGCCGCCTGGCGTCACCCTGCCCCTGCTGGGCGACCTGGTGATCTGCGCGCCGGTGGTGGCCAAGGAGGCCCGCGAACAGGGCAAGCCGCTGGCCGCCCACTACGCCCACCTCACCATCCACGGCGTGCTGCACCTGCTGGGCCTGGACCATGAGGACCCGCGCGAAGCCGAAGCCATGGAGCAGATCGAACGCGAGCTGCTGGCGGAGCTAGGCCTCCCCGACCCCTACTAACCGCCCAGAACCTCCTGTGGGAGGGACTTCAGTCCCGATGCTCTTGGCCAGATGCATCGGGACTGAAGTCCCTCCTACATCGGGTTCTGGGGCTGAAATGAAGGCGTCGCCGTCTGCGGTTACAATGACCACTCCGCCGCATGGCGCCTGCCCCACCCCGAATGTCCGAAGATTCCCCCAGTAGTCCGCCGGAGCGCCGCTCGTGGCTTGAACGCCTGAGCCTGGCCTTCTCCGGCGAACCCCAGACCCGCGACGACCTGATCGAGATCTTGCGGGATGCCCAGGTAAACGGCCTGCTCGGTGCCGACACCCTGAAGATGCTCGAGGGCGCCCTTTCGGTGTCCGAGCAGCAGGTGGGCGACATCATGGTGCCGCGCTCGCAGATGGTGTCCCTGCCCATCGACGCCAAGTTCATGGACCTGATGAACATGGTGGTGGAATCGGGCCACTCGCGCTTCCCGGTGCACGGCGAGGACCGGGATGAAATCCTCGGCATCCTGCTGGCCAAGGACTTGCTGCGCGGCATGGTCAGCGACGGCGGCCCCGGCAGCGTGCGCGAGCTGCTGCGCCCGGCGGTGCTGATCCCCGAATCCAAGCGCCTGAACGTGCTGCTCAAGGAGTTCCGGCTGTCGCGCAACCACATGGCCATCGTGGTGGATGAACACGGCGGCGTGGCTGGCCTGGTCACCATCGAGGACGTGCTGGAGCAGATCGTCGGTGAAATCGACGATGAGCATGACGACGCGGACGAAGAGAAGCTGATCGCCGCCCAGGCCGACGGCCAGTTCATGGTGGATGCGCTCACGCCGATTTCGGACTTCAACGACCAGTTCGGCGCCAGCTTCGACGATGACGAATACGACACCATCGGCGGCCTGGTCACGGCCGCCATCGGCCACTTGCCGGAGGCGGGCGAGAACCTGGCCTTGGGTCGCTTCCATTTCCGCGTGGGCCGGGCCGACCAGCGCCGCGTGCACAACTTCGTCCTGAGCGTGCATGCCCCGGACTGAGCCGCGGCTGTGGCTGGCACTGGCGCTACTGTGGCTTTCGGGCCTGGCCCAGGCCGCGCCGCGCATCGGCGTGGTGACCATGGAGCCCGGGGAAATCTTCTTCGAGAGCTTCGGCCACAACGCCATCGTGGTGGCGGACGCCGACACCGGCGAGGCGACGGCCTACAACTTCGGCTATTTCGACATGGGCGAGCCGGACTTTTTCGGCAACTTCGTCCAGGGCCGCATGCAGTACCAGCTGGTGGCGCTGCCGCTGGACAGCGACCTGGCGCGCTACGACCAACTGGGGCGCGGCGTGGGCCTGCAGTGGCTGGACCTGACGCCGGCACAAGCGACCCGTTTGGCCGCCGTGCTGGCCGAGCACGCAAAGCCGGAAAACGCCCGCTACACCTACGATTACTACACCAGCAACTGCTCCACCAAGGTGCGCGATGCCTTGGACGAAGTCCTGGGCGGCGCGCTGACGAAGCAGCTCACCGGACGCTCCCAGGGCAATACCTACCGCACTGAATCCGTGCGACTGGCCGCGCCGGCGCCGTGGATGGCGCTCGGCTTCCACCTGGGCCTGGGCGGCTACGCCGACAAGCCGCTCTCGCGTTGGGATGAGTCGTTCATTCCGATGCGCCTGCGGGATGCGCTGCGCGAAGTGAAGCTGTCGGACGGCAGGCCGCTGGTGAGCAGCGAAGTGACGCTGCTGCCGCATCGCGTAAGCCAGCCGCCTGACGAAGCGCCGCGGCTGCAAGTGCCGGCTTTCTTCGCTGGCCTGGCCTTGGCTGGCCTGGTGATTTGGGCCGGCCGGCGCTGGCCGCGCACCTTGGCCGCGGGCGCGCTGGCGTTCTGGACGCTGGCCGGCGCAGCCGGGGTGGTGATGGCGCTGATCTGGGTGGCCAGCGCACATGTGGCCGGCTACGCCAACCAGAACCTGCTGCTGTTCAGCCCGCTGTGCCTGGCCCTGCTGCCGGGCGGCTGGGCGCGGCTGCGCGGCCGGGACCCTAGCCAGCGCTTTGTCTGGCTGCTGCGCGTCGTGGTAGCTGGCGCGGCGGTGGCGGGCTTCCTCAAGTTCCTGCCGTTCGTGGCCCAGCAGAACACCGAATGGGTGCTGTTGCTGCTGCCCATGCACTGGGCGCTGCTGCGGGCCTTCGACCCCAAGCGCTAAGGCTTGCCGCGCCTGCCGCCGCAAACGATGATGCGGCATGGACCCGACCCTGCCCGCCAAACCTTCCTGCGTCGTCAACTGCGTTGCCTATGGCAGTGATGGCAGCAAGCGCGACATCAGCCTGGAACAAATCAGCGACGTGCTCGCGGTGGACGACGGCAGCTTCGTCTGGGTGGGCCTGTATGAACCCGAGGAAGCGCTGCTTGACAGCCTGCAGGAAGAGTTCGACCTGCACGACCTGGCCGTGGAGGATGCCCACCACGCGCACCAGCGGCCCAAGATCGAGGCCTACGGCAACTCACTGTTCATCGCCGTGCATACCGCGCAGGCGGTGGCCGGCAAAGTGGCGTTTGGCGAGACCCACGTGTTCATGGGGCCGCGCTACCTGCTGACGGTGCGACATGGCGCCTCGTTGTCCTACGCCTCGGTGCGGACCCGCTGCGAACGTGAACCCGAGCTGCTGGCGCTGGGTCCCAGCTACGGCCTGTACGCGGTGCTGGATTTCATCGTCGACAACTACCTGCCCATCGTTGATGAGTTCAGCGATACCTTGAACGAGCTCGAGCAGGACATCTTCGCAGCAAGCTTCCGCCGCGAAACCATCGTCAAGCTGTACGAACTCAAGCGCGAGCTCACCCGCCTGCGGCTGGCGGTGGCACCGATGCAGGACATCACCGGCCAGCTCACCCGCGGGCACACCACGCTGGTGGGCGAGGAAATGCGGCTGTACTTCCGCGACGTGTTCGACCACACGCTGCGGGTGAACGAATCCACCGACACCCTGCGCGAAATGCTGACGGCGGCCATGTCGGTGAACCTGGCCCTGGTGACGGTGTCCCAGGGCGAAGTGGTGAAGCGCCTGGCCGGCTGGGCCGGCCTGCTGGCCGCACCCACCCTGATCGCCAGTTGGTACGGCATGAACTTCCAGTTCATGCCCGAACTGGGCGGCCGCTACAGTTACCTGGTGCTGGTGGGCATCACCGCCACCATCGTCGGCGCGCTGTTCATCGTGCTGCGCCGCGCCCGCTGGATCTAGGCGCCTCGCCCCGCCCCGCCTTTGTAGGAGGGACTTCAGTCCCGATGCTCGTTGCCGAAGAGCATCGGGACTGAAGTCCCTCCTACAAGGGATGGATAGGCGCGGGGGGCGCTGACTTGACTGGGGTCAAGGACGAGTCTCGGCGGGCCGTCTAGCCTGCACGCCATGACCGCTATTCCCCCCTTCGATGCCGAGCTGCTGCGCCGCTACGACCGGCCGGGCCCGCGCTACACGTCCTACCCCACGGCGCCGCAGTTCCACGCCGGGTTCGGCGAGGCCCAGTTTCGCCAGGCGGCGCAGCTGAGCAACGACGATCCCATCCCCACGTACCTGTCGCTGTACGTGCATGTTCCCTTCTGCCTCAGCCCCTGCTTCTACTGCGGCTGCAACCGGGTGATCACCCGCGACAAATCGCGCGCCGAGGCCTATCTGTCGCGGCTGGTCCGCGAGGCATCGCTGTTGGGCCCGCTGTTCGATCGCGACCGCGACGTGATGCAGGTGCACCTGGGCGGCGGCACGCCCAATTTCTTCAGCGCCGGCCAGATCGGCGAGCTGATGGAAACCCTGAACCGCCACTTCCATTTCAGCGCCAGCCCGGCGCGCGATTTCTCGATCGAAATCGACCCGCGCTGCATCGAACCGGGCGACATCGAGGCGCTGGCTTTCATGGGCTTCAACCGCGCCAGCCTGGGCGTGCAGGACTTCGACCCGGAGGTGCAGGCCGCGGTGAACCGCATGCAGAGCGTCGAGGAAACCCAATCGGTGATCGCCGCCTGCCGCCACAGCGGCTTCCGGTCGGTGAACGTGGACCTGATCTATGGCCTGCCGCGGCAGACGCGCGCCGGCTTCGGAAGAACGCTGGATACGGTAATCCTTGCCCGGCCAGACCGCTTGGCCGTTTACAGCTACGCGCACATGCCGCAGCTGTTCCGGCCACAGCAGCGCATCAACGAAGCCGAGCTTCCCAGCGCCGAAGACAAGCTGGGCCTGCTGCAGCTGGCCATCGAGAAGCTGTCGGCGGCTGGCTACCAGTACATCGGCATGGACCACTTCGCGCTGCCGGGCGAGGACCTGTGCAAGGCGCAGGAACAGGGCCACCTGCATCGCAACTTCATGGGCTACACCACCCACGCCGACTGCGACCTGATTGGCCTGGGCGTGAGTTCGATCAGCCACGTCGGTGACACCTACAGCCAGAACCCGCGCGACCTGCCGTCCTGGGAAATGGCGATAGACGCCGGCCGCCTGCCCACGTGGCGAGGCATGGCGCTGGATGCCGACGACGTGCTGCGGGCAGACCTGATCCAGCAGCTGATGTGCCATGGTGAAGTGGACGTGGCCGCGCTGGAGCAGCGCCACGACATCACGTTCCAGGACTACTTCCGCGACGACCTCGCCCGCCTGCTTCCGCTGGAGGCCGACGGGCTGGTCGAACGCAGCCCGCCCGGCCTGCGGGTGACGTCGCGCGGCCGGCTGTTGCTGCGTATCATCGCCGCATGCTTCGACCGCTACCTGCAGCAGCCCCACGCCGAACCCACGCGGTTCTCGAAGGCCATCTGAAGCTGCCGACGCGGTGGCTGCCGTGAGCTCCGCCCCCCGCCGGCACCCGCTGCCCTCGCCTGCCACGGCCGACGATGGCGACCAGCTCAACTTCTGCAGCACCTGTGCCTTCTCCGACGCCTGCCTGTCGCACGGATACGACAAGTCCGCGCTGCTGGACCTGCACGTGCTGGTTGAACACGTCGGCCCATTCCACGAAGGCGAGCATATCTTCCGCGAGGGCGACGAGTTCAACGCCATCGCCGCCGTGCGCGCCGGCACCGTCAAGACCTACGTGCTCGACGCCAGCGGTCACGAGCAGGTGCTGGGCTTCCACTTGCCCGGCGAGATCATCGGCCTGAGTGCCATCAGCCAGTCCCGCTATCCCTGCAACGCGGTGGCCCTGGACACGGTGATGCTGTGCCGGTTCTCGTTCCCCAAGATGGCCCTGCTGGCCACGCGCATGCCCGGCCTGCAGGCGCAGCTGTTCCGCCTGCTCAGCGAGGACATAGGCAAGGCTTCGCTGCTGGCCGGTGACTTCAGCGCCGATGAGCGGATGGCGGCATTCCTGCTGGCGCTGTCGCGGCGCTTCGCCCGGCGCGGCTTCTCGGCCACGCGCCTGCACCTCACCATGACCCGCACCGACATCGCCAATTATTTGCGCCTGGCCCCGGAAACCGTGAGCCGGGTGCTCAAGCGCCTGCAGGACGAAGGCCTGGTGCGCGTTGATCGGCGTGAGCTGGAAATCCTGGACATGGCTCGCATTCAGGCCCTGGCTCTGAACGTCCTACGCCACTAGCCAGGAAACCGCTCGCCCCAGCGACTCTTGTAGGAGGGACTTCAGTCCCGATGCCTCTGGCCAGGAGCATCGGGACTGAAGTCCCTCCTACAGGGTCCGTGCGGGGGCTGGGGGCTTTGCGGTGGCTTGACTTGGGTCAGGGAGACTTTTCGGGCACGCGGTGACGATGGCGGCATCCTGAATCGGAGCATCGTCATGTCCAGCACCCGCAAGCTTTGGATCGCACTCGCGACCCTGCTCGTTGTTTCCTTCTCGGTGCTGCTGTGGGTAGGCGGCGAGATCCACCGGGAAATGCCGCCCATTCCTGAAAAAGTGGTCTCCAACTCGGGCCAAGTGGTGTTCACCCGCGCCGACATCGAGACTGGCCGGCAAGTGTGGCAGTCCGTCGGCGGCCACCAGCTGGGTTCGGTCTGGGGCCACGGCAGCTACGTCGCGCCGGACTGGACCGCCGACTGGCTGCATCGCGAGGCCGTGGACATCCTGGACCAATGGGCCCGGCGCGACGCCGGCGTCGCCAGCTTCGAAGCGCTGGACGAGCCCGGCAAAGCCGCGCTCACCGCGCGCCTGGCTGACAGCATTCGGGTCAATACCTTCGACCCCGCCACCCGCACCATCACCATCAGCGACGAGCGCGCGGTGGCCATCGCCAACGTGTCTGCGCACTACCAGAGCCTGTTCAGCAACGACCCGGCGACGGCGGTACTGCGCGAGAACTACGCGATGCGCAACGACACCGTGCCCGATGCCGCGCATCGCAAAGCGATGACCGCGTTCTACTGGTGGACGGCCTGGTCCGCCACCACCGAGCGGCCCGGCAAGGACATCACCTACACCAACAACTGGCCGCATGAGCCGCTGGTGGGCAATACCCCGCCCTCGCACCTGTTCCTGTGGACCGTTTTCAGCGTGCTGTTCCTGCTGGCGGGCATCGCCCTGCTGGGCTGGCACCACGCGGTGAACCACGGCCGCGAAGAAGCGCCGCTGACGCTGCCGGCGCGCGACCCGCTGGCCAGCATCGTGGTGACGCCGTCCATGCGCGCCACGGCCAAGTACTTCTGGATCGTGATGGCGCTGTTCCTCACCCAGATCCTGCTTGGCGCCATCACTGCGCACTACCAGGTGGAGGGCCAGGAGGCCTACGGCTTCGCGCTCGCCGACATCCTTCCGTATTCGCTGACGCGCACCTGGCACACCCAGCTGGCGGTGCTGTGGATCGCCACCGCGTGGCTGGGCATGGGGCTCTACATCGGGCCGGCCATCTCCGGGCACGAACCGAAGTTCCAGGCCTTGGGCGTGCACGTGCTCTGGGTCTGCCTGATCATCATCGTGGTTGGCTCGTTTACCGGGCAATGGTTCGCGGTGATGCAAAAGCTGGGGCTGGCCAACAACTTCTGGTGGGGGCACCAGGGCTGGGAATACGTGGACATGGGGCGGTTCTGGCAATGGTTCCTGTTCCTGGGCCTGGGCATCTGGCTCGTGCTGGTGGGCCGCTGCCTGGTGCCGGCAATCCGCATGGGCGGCGAGTCGCGTTCGATCAC
>JANNQY010000240.1:0-5380 GCA_031400995.1 Lysobacteraceae bacterium | reverse complement strand
GTAGTCCACCACCGGGTAGAGGCCGTAGAACACCAGGTCGCCGGTGTGGATCACGTCCACTTCCTTCAGCTGCACGATGGCGTCGCCATCGGTATGCGCGCTGGGGATGTGGATCACCTGCACGGTGTGTGCGCCCAGGTGGAAGGTGACTTGGTCGTCGAACGTGATTACCGGAAGCGCCGCCTTGGGCGCGGCCGGCACCGTGCGGTCGAAGGCCGCCATGAACTGGTCCGAGGACAGGCGCTGCCGCACGTTGTCGTGCGCCACCACGATCGCACCGGCCTCTGCGAACGCCTCGTTGCCGCCGGTATGGTCGCCGTGCCAGTGGGTGTTGAGCACGAAGCTGACCGGCTTGTCGGTGATCGCTTCGATGGCGGCCTTTATCTTGGGCACCATCGGCGCGTACTGGTCGTCCACCAGGAAGGCGCGATCTTCGCCAATCACCAGGCCCAGGTTGCCGCCGGCGCCCTTGAGTGCGTAAACACCCTCGGCCACCCGGGTGCTTTCAACCTGCACTTTTGAAAGATCCTGTGCAGCCACCGGCAGCGCCAGCAGCAGTGCCGTCATCGTGACGGGAAGGAGGGCGGCGCGAATGCGCTGACACATGGTTTGCTCCAGTGGCGTGCGGGGGGCTTTGGGTAAGCGGTCAGGAAAGGTATCCGCCGTCCACAGGCAGGGCGACACCCGTGAGGTAGGACGAAGCGGGCGTGCACAGGAACAGCACCGCCGGCGCGATTTCATCGGGCTGCGCCACCCGCCCCAGCGGGATCATGCGCAGCATCATCTCCAGGATCTTCGGGTTGCCGGTGAGCGCGGAGGCGAACTTGGTGTCGGTGAGCCCCGGCAGCACCGCGTTCACGCGCACGCCCAGTGGCGCCAGCTCCTTGGCGAAGCCCTCGGTCATGTTGACGATGCCGGCCTTGGTCATCGAATACACCAGCTGGCCGGGCGCGGCGCGCTGGGCGTTCACCGAGGCGATGTTGACGATGGCGCCGCCGTGGCCCTTCATGCGCCTGGCGGCCTGCACGGTGGTCCAGAAATAGCCGCGCAGGTTCACTTCCACGGTCTTCTCGTAGGCATCCAGCGTCATGTCGATGGCCGGGCCGAAGTAGGGGTTGGCGGCGGCGTTGTTCACCAGCACGTCCACCCGGCTGCCAGCGGCGTCGAGTTTGGCGAACAGGGCCTCGATGGCGGCCGGGTCGCCCACGTGCACCGCGTGCGCCTCGGCCGAGCCGCCGTCGCCGCGGATGGTCGCGGCCACGGCCTCGCAGCCCTCGAGCTTGCGGCTGGTGCAGATCACGTGGGCGCCGAAGCCGGCCAGCAGGCGGGCGATGGCCTCGCCGATACCGCGGGAGGCGCCGCTGACCAGGGCGGTCTTGCCAGTAAGGTCGAACAGGGAATCAGGCACGAAAAGGCTCCATGGATCGCGTGGGGAACGTACGGCTTGGTATGCTTCCGAGCCTAGCACAGGCCTTTTCCGGGCCAGGCACCTCAAGGGATACCAGCATGGCTCAGCGTCGGGTTTTGATCACGGGGGCCGGCAGCGGCCTGGGCCAGGCCCTGGCGCACCGCTACGCCGCCAGCGGCGCGCGCGTGGCCTGCGTGGATATCGACGACGCCCGGGCGCAAGCCACCCGCGCCGCACTGGCGGGCAGCGGCCATTTGGCGCAGGCGGCGAACGTGGCCAGCGACGGGGACATGGCCGCGCTGCACGAACGCATCGCCGCTGAGTGGGGCGGAGTGGATGTGTTGGTCAACAACGCCGGCATCGCCACCGGTGGCGCCATGGTGGAGAGCACCATGCAGGAATGGCACAACGTGCTGGACATCAATCTGCTGGGCGTGGTGCGCGGATGCCGGCTGTTCCTGCCCGGGATGATCGCCGCCGGCCGCGGCCAGGTCATCAACACGGCCAGTTTCGCCGGCCTGGCCGGCGCGCCCAGCATCATGAGCTATGGCGTCGCCAAGGCCTCGGTGGTGGCGCTGTCGGAAGCGCTGCGCGCGGAGATGCACGGCAAGGGCGTCACCGTGAGCGTGCTGTGCCCGGCCTTCTTCCGCACCAACCTGCTCGAGAGCTGGCAGGGCAATCCGGGCCTGAAGATGTACGCCGACAAGATGATGGCCAAGTCGCCCGACACGCTCGACAGCGTCGCCGACGCGGTGTTCGCGTCGGTGGAGCGCGGCGAGTTCCTGGTGATCCCGACCCGGAACGAGCCGATGCGCTGGCGCATCAAGCGCTGGTTCCCGAACCTGTACTTCAAGCAGCTGCTCAAGTACGCCGGCAGCAACGGACCGAGGCGCTGACATGGACTGGATGATCTATGGCGCCAACGGCTATACCGGCCAACTGGCAGTGGACGAAGCCGTGCGTCGCGGCCTGCGTCCGGTGCTGGGCGGGCGCAGCATCGCGGCGCTCACGCCGCTGGCCAACAAGTACGGGCTGGCCGTTCGCGCGTTCGCGCTGGACAGCCCGGCGGCCGTGCGCAGCAGCCTGGGCGGCATCGGCGCCGTGCTGCACTGCGCGGGGCCATTCTCGGCCACTTGTGCGCCCATGCTGGAAGGCTGCCTGGAGTCGGGCGCGCACTACCTGGACATCACCGGCGAGATCGACGTGTTCGCGCACTGCCATGCCCAGCACGAGCGCGCCAAGCAAAAGAACATCGTGGTGCTGCCCGGCGCCGGCTTCGACGTGGTGCCCACCGATTGCCTAGCCGCGCAGCTCAAGCGCGAACTGCCCACGGCCGACTCGCTGGTGCTGGCCTTTGAAGCCGGCGGCGGCCCCAGCCCGGGCACGGCCAAGACCGGCGTGGAAGGCCTGGGCTCCGGCGGCCGCGCGCGCATCGAGGGCGAGCTGCGCCGGGTGCCGCTGGCCTGGAAAACCCGCACGTTTGAACGCGACGGCGAGCAGCGCTTCGCCATGACCATTCCCTGGGGCGATGTCTACACCGCCTACCTGTCCACCGGCATTCCCAACATCGAGGTCTACATGGGCGTGCCACCGGCCACCGCCGCGCGCCTGCGCCGGCTGCGCACGCTGGGACCGCTGCTGGGCTGGGCGCCGGTGCAGGCCTGGCTGAAGCGGCAAGTGGGCAAGCGCGTGCGCGGCCCGTCCGAAGCCACCCGCGGCAAGACCGGCTGCGTGGTGTGGGGCGAGGCCAGCGACCACCAAGGCGGCAGCTGCAAGCGCCGCTTGCGCACGCCCAATGGTTACGAGCTCACCGTGACCGCTTCGTTGGGCATCGTGCAGCGCCTGATCGACGGCGAACGCCCCGCGGGGGGCTACTACACGCCCTCGCAGTTGATGGGCGCCAACTACGTGCTGGGCCTGCCGGGCGTGACGCTGGACTGACGCGGCGCTTGGCAGGGTCGCGCATTGCCACTACCCTTCGCGTGCCCGGCCCCCGGGCCACACTGGAGTAGCCCCATGCGCACGCCCGCCCTCGTCATTGGTGCCCTGCTGCTGATCATCGGCGGTCTGATCGCCGCCGGCGTGTTCAAGTTCCAGTCCACCGAGAAAGTGGTGGACATTGGCCCGATTGAAATCTCCAAGACCGACACCAAGACCCCGCCCATCAACCTGGGCTGGATATTGATGGGTGCCGGCGCGCTGGCCGTGGTGGTTGGCGTGGCCAGCAAGAAGTAACCAGGAAGCCTTCATGTCCAGCCCCAACGATGCCGCGAAACGATCGCTCAGCCCGCTGTCCAACCTGATCTTCGCCTCGCGCTGGCTGCAGCTGCCGCTGTACCTGGGCTTGATCGTCGCCCAAGGCGTTTACGTGGTGCTGTTCGTGAAGGAACTCTGGCACCTGATCCTGGGCGCCACCAGCCTGAGCGAGCAGTTGATCATGCTGGCGGTGCTGGGCCTGATCGACGTGGTGATGATCTCCAACCTGCTGGTGATGGTGATCGTGGGCGGCTACGAAACCTTCGTCTCGCGCCTGAACCTGCAGGGCCACCCGGACCAGCCGGAGTGGTTGAGCCATGTGAACGCCAGCGTGCTGAAGGTGAAGCTGGCGATGGCCATCATCGGCATCTCGTCCATCCACCTGCTGAAGACCTTCATCGCCATTGGCTCACTTGGCACCGATGCCGCCAAGTACACCGAGGCCGGCGTGATGTGGCAGACCATCATCCACATGATCTTCATCCTGTCGGCCATCGGCATCGCATGGACTGACAAACTGATGTCGCAGCCGTCCAAGTCCGCCGCCAAGAGCGCTCACTAACCCAGCCCCCTGTAGGAGGGACTTCAGTCCCGATGCTTCTGGCCAAGGGCATCGGGACTGAAGTCCCTCCCACAGGTCGTCGGGCGGCGCCGGTACAATGGCGCGATGGATGTTTCCCACCTGCTTGACGAACTGAACCCGGCGCAGCGCGAGGTCGTTTCCGCGCCGCCGGGCCACGCGCTGGTGCTGGCGGGCGCCGGCTCGGGCAAAACCCGCGTGCTCACCCATCGCATTGGCTGGCTCAACGAAGTGGTGGGCGTGCCCAGCCACGGCATCCTGGCGGTCACCTTCACCAACAAGGCCGCGGCGGAAATGCGCGGCCGGGTGGAGGCGCTGCTGCGCAACGGCGCGCGCGGCATGTGGGTGGGCACGTTCCACGGATTGGCGCATCGGCTGCTGCGGCTGCACTGGCAGGAGGCCGGCCTGCCGGAATCCTTCCAGGTGCTGGACCAGGACGACCAGGTGCGCCTGCTCAAGCGCATCAGCGCCGACCTGGAGCTGGATGAAAGTCGCTTTCCACCGCGGCAGATGGCCTGGTGGATCAACGCGCAGAAGGACGAAGGCCGGCGGCCCAAGCACATCCAGCCGGCCGGCGGTGATTTCTACGGCGCCACCATGCTGCGCGTTTACCAGGCCTACCAGGAGCGCTGCCAGCGCGCGGGGCTGGTGGATTTCGCCGAGCTGCTGCTGCGCGCGCACGAACTGTGGCTGGAACACGCGCCGCTGCTGCACCACTACCAGCAGCGCTTCCGCCACCTGCTGGTGGACGAGTTCCAGGACACCAATGCCATCCAGTACGCCTTCGTGCGCGTGCTGGCCGGCGATACCGGCGAAGTGTTCGCGGTGGGCGACGACGACCAGGCCATCTACGGCTGGCGCGGCGCCAAAGTGGAGAACGTGCAGCGCTTCCTCATCGATTACCCCGGCGCGCGCACCCTGAAGCTGGAGCAGAACTACCGCTCCACCGGCAACATCCTGGCCGCCGCCAACGCCGTCATCACCCACAACCCCGACCGCCTGGGCAAGCAGCTGTGGACCGCCGATGGCGACGGCGAGCCGATTGACCTGTTCGCCGCCTATAACGAAGTGGACGAAGCGCGCTTCGTGGTGGAGCGCATCCAGGCCCAGATCCGCGACGGCGGCAGCGCCGGCGA
>JANNQY010000239.1:0-5532 GCA_031400995.1 Lysobacteraceae bacterium | reverse complement strand
CGTGATGCCGGTAAACGCGCCGGAAACCAAGGTCGCCGGCGTAGCGCACTGGGGCGCCACCGTGCGCATGCACGGCAGCAGCTTCGATGAAGCCCGCGCGTTCGCGCTCGATCTCGCCGCGCAGCACGGCTACCGCTTCCTGTCTGCCTTCGACGACCGCGACGTGATTGCCGGCCAGGGCACCGTGGGCCTGGAGCTGGCCGCACACGCGCCCGATGTGGTCATCGTGCCCATCGGCGGCGGTGGCCTGGCTGCCGGCGTGGCGCTGGCGCTGAAGTCGCAGGGCGTGCGCATCGTCGGCGCCCAGCCCGAGAACGTGGACGCCATGGCGCGCGTGCTGCGTGGCGACCTCAGCGCACCGCTGCCCGGCGCCACGCTGGCCGACGGCGTGCGCGTGCGCCATCCCGGCGAGATGACCCGCCGCGTGCTGGCGCGCCTGCTCGACGATCTGGTGATCGTGCGCGAAGCCGAGCTGCGCGAAACCTTGGTTCGGCTGGCGCTGGAGGAACACGTCATCGCCGAAGGCGCTGGCGCCCTGGCCCTGGCGGCCGGCCGTCGGGTCTCGGGCAAGAACAAATGCGCAGTGGTGTCGGGCGGCAACATCGACGCCACCGTGCTGGCTGGCCTGCTGTCGGACGTGCGCCCGCGCGCGCCGCGCAAACCGCGCCGGCGCCAGCAATCCAAACCGCAAGCCCTCCTCCCCACCCTGCCGCTGCCGGCCTTCCGGCGCGCCATTCCCGATTTTGAACAGGAGTTGACCCCGTGACCGCGGACCGCATCCGAATCTTCGACACCACCTTGCGCGACGGCGAGCAGTCGCCCGGCTGCAGCCTGCGCCCGGCGCAGAAGCTGGTGATGGCCCGCGCCCTGGCCGAGCTGGGCGTGGACGTGATTGAAACCGGCTTCCCTGCCAGCTCCGTCAGCGACATGGAGGCCACCCGCCTGATCGCCGCCGAGCTGCGCAACACTACGTTGTGCGGACTCTCGCGCTGCCTGCCGGGTGACATCGAGGCCGCCGCACGCGCGCTGGAGCACGCGCAGAAACCGCGCATCCACGTGTTCATCTCCACCAGCCCGCTGCACCGCGAGCACAAGCTGGGCATCAGCCGCGCCGAGGTGCTGGACCGCGCGGTGGAGGCGGTGCGCCTGGCCCGGACCTTCGTGGACGACGTCGAGTTCTCGGCCGAGGACGCGCTGCGCACCGAAGAGGATTTCCTGGTGGAGATCTTTGGCGCCACCATCGCCGCTGGCGCCAGCACCATCAACGTGCCCGACACCGTGGGCTACACCACGCCCGAGGAAATCCGCGGCCTGTTCCAGCGCCTGATCGCCCAGGTGAAGGATGCGGACCAAGCCATCTTCAGCGCGCACTGCCACGACGACCTGGGCCTGGCCGTAGCCAACTCGCTGGCCGCCATCGAGGGCGGCGCGCGCCAGGTGGAATGCACCATCAACGGCATCGGCGAGCGCGCCGGCAACGCCGCGCTGGAAGAAATCGTGATGGCGCTGCGGGTGCGCGGCGGCCTGTACGGTGCCAACACCGGCATCGACAGCCGCGCCCTGCTGCCGGCCTCGCGCCTGCTGTCACGGCTCACGGGCATGGCCGTGCAGCGCAACAAGGCCGTAGTGGGCGCCAACGCCTTCGCGCACGAGGCCGGCATCCATCAGCACGGCATGCTCAAGAACCGCAACACCTACGAGATAATGCGGCCCGAAGACGTGGGCTGGCCGGCCTCGCAGATGGTGCTGGGCCGCCACAGCGGCCGCCATGCGCTCAACGACCGCCTGCGCGCACTGGGTTTCCCGCTGGAGGAGTTCGAGTTTGAACAAGTGTTCTCGCGCTTCAAGAATCTGTGCGACCACCAGCGCTTGGTGCGCGATACCGACCTGCAGGTGCTGGTGACCGGCGAAGAAGCCACCGAAGGCCGCGGCTATCGCCTGTCGGCGCTGTCGGTGAGCGACAGCGGCAAGCGGGCGCGCGCGCACGTGGAGCTGTCGGATCCCGAGGGCCGGCTGGTGACCGAAATCGCCGAGGCCGAGGGCCCGGTGGCGGCGCTGTTCGAAGCCATGACCCGCGCCACCGGCGTGCCGCTGCAGCTGGAGAGCTACCAGGTGCACAGCATCGGCATCGGCGCGGATTCGCGCGGCGAAGCCAACCTGAGCGTGCGCTGCGACGGCGTCGAACATACCGGCCTGGGCACCAGCCGCGACATCATCGAGGCCAGCGCGCTGGCCTGGCTGGACGTGGCCAACCGCGTCCTGCGCCAACGCGAGGCGCCCGCCGCTCGCACCGCCGCCACTGCCTGAGGAATGCCACGCATGACCGCTCCACGCACCCTGTACGACAAACTCTGGGACGCCCACGTGGTGGTGCCCGAGACCACTGAAGCCCCGGCGGTGATCTTCATTGACCTGCACCTGGTGCACGAAGTGACGTCGCCGCAGGCGTTCACCGAATTGGCCGCGCGCGGGATCGCCCCGCGCCGCCCCGACTTGACCAAGGCCACGCTGGATCACTCCACGCCCACCCTGCCGGCCGATGCCGCGGGTGAACTGCCGTACCACAAGCCAGAAGCGAAGGCCCAGGTGGAGCGGCTGCGCGAGAACTGCGCCGCCCACGGCGTCGAGATTTTCGACCTGGGCTCGGCCCAGCGCGGCATCGTGCACGTGATTGCGCCGGAGCTGGGCCTGACCCAGCCGGGCATGAGCATCGTCTGCGGCGACAGCCACACCAGCACGCATGGCGCGTTCGGTGCGCTGGCGTTCGGCATCGGCAGCAGCGAGGTGGGCCACGTGCTGGCCACCCAGTGCCTGCTGCAGCGCAAGGCCAATTCCCTGGCCATCACGATTGATGGCCCGCTGGGCGCGGGGGTCAGCGCCAAGGACGTGGTGCTGCATGTTATCGGCCAGATCGGCGTCAACGGCGGCACGGGGCACGTGATCGAGTTCCGCGGCAGCACCGTGCGCGCCATGGGCATGGAAGCGCGCATGACGGTGTGCAACATGTCTATCGAAGCCGGTGCACGCGCCGGCCTGGTGGCGCCCGATGCGGTCACCTTCGAGTGGCTGGCGAACACGCCGCGCGCGCCCAAGGGTGCCGCGTTCGACGCGGCGGTGGCGCACTGGCTCAGCTTCGCCAGCGACGCAGACGCGGTCTTCGACAGCGAAGTGCGCATCGACGCCCGCCAGATCCAGCCCAGCCTCACCTGGGGCACCCATCCGGGCACCGCCATCGGCGTGCACCAGAAGGTGCCGGCCCCCAGCGACGAGGCCGAAGCCAAGGCCCAGGCCTACATGGGCCTGGCCGCGGGCGCGTCGATGCTCGGCACGCCGGTGGACGTGGTGTTCGTGGGCTCGTGCACCAACGGCCGCCTGTCCGACTTGCGCGAAGTAGCCAGCGTGCTGGCCGGCCGCCGCGTGCATCCGCGCGTGCGCATGCTGGTGGTGCCGGGTTCGGAGCAGGTGAAGCGCGCGGCCGAGGCCGAGGGCATTGATGCGATCGTGCGCGACGCCGGCGGCGAGTGGCGCGAGCCCGGCTGTTCCATGTGCATCGCCATGAATGGCGACCTGGTGGCTCCCGGCCAACTGGCCGTCAGCACCAGCAACCGCAATTTCGAAGGCCGCCAGGGTCCTGGCGCACGCACCGTGCTGGCCTCACCGCTCACCGCGGCGGCGTCGGCCGTAATGGGCGTCGTGACCGATGCGCGCACCCTTGAACCCGCCACCGACACGGAGGCCGCGTGATGGCCGGCATTGAATTCATCCGCTCGCGCAGCGTGGTGCTGCGCCAGGCCAACATCGACACCGACCGTATCATTCCGGCGCGGTTCCTCAGCACCACGGTGCGCAGTGGCCTGGGCCAGCACGCGTTCGCCGACTGGCGGCTGCGCGCCGACGGCAGCCCGGACCCCGAGTTCGCGCTCAATCGCCCCGAAAATGCCGGCCGCAGCATCCTGCTGGCGGGCCGCAACTTCGGCTGCGGCAGCTCGCGCGAGCACGCGCCGTGGGCGCTCACCGACGCCGGCCTGCGTGCGGTGGTGAGCAGCCAAGTGGCGGACATCTTCCGCGCCAATGCGCTCAAGAACGGCCTAGTGCCGGTGGTGCTGGACGAAGCCGTGGTGCAGGCACTCATGCAGCGGCCCGACGACGAGCTGGCCATCGACATCGCGCGCGGCGAGCTGCGCACGCCGGCCGGTGACGTGCACGCCTTCGAACTCGACGCCTTCGCCCGCACCTGTTTGCTCGAAGGCGTGGACGAGCTGGGCTACCTGCTGGCCCGCGACGCCGACATCCAGCGCTATGAGCAGCACAAGGAAACCCGCCATGCCCTTTGACATCGTAGTGCTGCCTGGCGACGGCATCGGCCCGGAAGTCACCGCCGCCGGCGTCGCCGCGCTCAAGGCGGTGGGACGCCGCCATGGCCACGTCTTCAACTTCGACACGCAGCTGATTGGCGGCGCCGCCATCGACGCCACCGGCGAACCGCTGCCAGCCGCCACCCTGGAAGCCTGCCGTCGCGCCGACGCGATTTTGCTGGGTGCCGTGGGCGGGCCGAAGTGGTCAGATCCGTCGGCGAAAGTGCGGCCCGAACAGGGCCTGCTGGCGCTGCGCCAAGCCCTGGGCCTGTACGCCAACCTGCGCCCGGTGCGCCCGCACGCGGTGGCGCTGGGCGCGTCGCCGGTGAAGTCGCACCTGCTCACCGGCGTGGACCTGCTGGTGGTGCGCGAGCTCACCGGCGGGCTCTACTTCGGCAAGAAAGAGCGCCACGCCGATCGCGCCAGCGACCTGTGCGAGTACAGCGTGCTGGAGATTGAACGCGTGCTGCGCCGGGCCTTCGCTTTTGCGCGCGCGCGCCGCGGCCGGCTGGTGTCGGTGGACAAGGCCAACGTGCTGGAAACCTCGCGGCTGTGGCGGGAAACCGCCATCCGGATCGGCCGCGATGAATTTTCGGACGTGGCGCTGGACCATCAGCTGGTGGACTCGATGGCCATGCACCTGATCGCCCGGCCGCGCGATTTCGACGTGGTGGTCACCGAGAACCTGTTCGGCGACATCCTCACCGACGAAGCCTCGCTGCTGGCCGGCTCGCTGGGCCTGCTGCCCTCGGCCTCGCTGGGCGACGGCCGCCGTGGCCTGTACGAACCCATCCACGGCTCGGCGCCCGACATCGCCGGCCGCGGCATCGCCAACCCCTACGCCACCATCCTCAGCGCGGCGCTACTGCTGCGGCACTCGCTGGGCCTGGAAGCCGAGGCACAGGAGCTCGAAGCGGCGGTCTCCAGCGCCCTGGACGACGGCTTCCTCACCGCCGACCTGGCCCCCGCAGGCAAAGCCATCAGCACCACCGCCGCCACCGCCGCCGTCCTGGACCGCATCGCCCAGCCCACCCAGGTCCCAGAACTCCGCGACTAGCAGAATGGAGCTCGCAATCGTGTAGCGGTATCGCAGCGCCGGCCCCCACACAGGTCGCATCGCTGCCCGGCGTCTTGCTAGCGCCATCCATGGCAGCAAACGCCGGCCGTTCCGGCATCC
>JANNQY010000238.1:0-8794 GCA_031400995.1 Lysobacteraceae bacterium | reverse complement strand
TCGAACGCCGCCTCGCGCAGCTCGTGCACCAGCGCGCCCCAGGCGCGGAAGCGCGGGCGCTGCACGGGCGGACAAAACACCTCGGCCAGGGCCATCTCGGGCTCACGCCGATGCCACTTGGCCACGAAGTGCGCGGCCGGGTCCACCGGGGGGGCGCTCATGCCGGCAGCAGTCCCGCCGCCGACAGCAGCTCGCGTGGGTCGCTGAAGGCGTGCGTGGCGGACCACTGCGAGGGGTCATCGTGCGGCTCGCGATAGCCCCACAGCGCGGCCACGGAATCCATGCCGGCGGCCTGTGCCGCCTGGATGTCGCGCAGGTCATCGCCCACGTAAATGGCCTCGTCGGCAGCGATACCCAGCTGCTGGCAGGCCAACAGCAGCGGCGCCGCATCAGGCTTGCGGGTGGCCAAGGTGTCGCCGCCCACCAGCGCACTGCAGCGCGTGCTCCAGCCGAAACCGGCGACCACGCCGCGCGCCAGCGCTTCAGGCTTGTTGGTGACGATGCCCCAGCGCAGGCCGCGAGCCTCGATGGCGGCCAGTACGTCCGCGATGCCCGGGAACACCACGCTGTCCACGGCGAGCGCCTGCGCATAGTGTTCCAGGAACGGCGCCAGCAGCGGCTCGCGCTCGGCGTCCGACAGCGTGGGAAGCGCCACCTGCAGCATCGCCCGGCCACCTTTGGACACCACCTGGCGCAGGCGCGCCAGCGGCACCGGCGGCTGGCCCAGCGACTGCACCACGCGATTCACCGCGTTGCACAGGTCCGGGGCGCTGTCCACCAAAGTGCCGTCAAGGTCGAACAGCACCGCACGCAGCGGCGGCATCAGGCTTTCACCGCGCAGGCCAGGTAATTGATGGCCGTGGTCCCACCCACCCAGGCCTTGCGGCGGATGGGATCGTAGGCCAGGCCGCTGACGTCGCGCGCCTGCAGGCCGGCGGCGCGCAGCCAAGCGGCGAGCTCGGCGGGGGTGATGAACTGCTTATAGTCGTGGGTGCCCTTGGGCAGCAGCCGCGCCACGTATTCGGCGCCCACCACCGCCACCGCGAATGCCGCGGGCGTGCGATTGAGAGTGGAAACGAACAGCTGGCCGCCCGGCTTGAGCAAGTTGGCGCAGGCGGCCACCACGGCGGCGGGATCGGGCACGTGTTCCAGCATTTCCATGCAGGTGATGCCGTCGAAAGAAGCGGGCTGCTCGGCCGCCAGTGATTCCACGCTTTGCAGCCGATAGTCCACCGCGAGGCCCGACTCCAGCAGGTGCAGGCGCGCCACGTCCACGAGTTCGGGCGACAGATCCAGCGCGGTCACTCGCGCGCCTTCGCGCGCCAGTGCTTCGCTCAGCAGCCCCGCGCCGCAGCCCACGTCCAGCACGCTGGCTCCGGACAGCGGCAGCCGTTCGCGCACGTAGCCCAGCCGCGCTGGGTTGAGTTCATGCAGCGGGCGCTGCGGACCCTGCGGATCCCACCAGCGATGGGCCAGCGCGCCGAACTTATCCAGCTCGGCCTGGCTGGCATTGGTAGTGGGTGTGCTCATGGCGCCACCTGGATGCCGGCGATGCGGCGCTGCCATTGGCGCGTCTTGGCGCGGATGGCCGGCACGTCCATGCCGATCAATTCACCCTGCGCCAATTTGCGCACGCCGGCCACCCAGACATCGCTCACCTGGTGCCGGCCGGTGGCATACACCAGCTGCGAAATCGCGCGGTACATCGGCTGCGTCTCCAGCGCGTCCATCGCCACGCAGGTGAGGTCGGCCTGCTTGCCTGGCTCGATCGAACCGGTGACTTCGCCCAGCCCCAGTGCCCGCGCGCCGCCCAGCGTGGCCATGCGCAGCGTGCTGGCGGCGTCAAGCGCCGAGGCGTCGCCCGATACGCCTTTGGCCAGCAGCGCCGCGGTGCGCATTTCGCCGAACATGTCGAGGTCGTTGTTGCTGGCGCAGCCGTCGGTGCCCAGTGCCAGGTTCACCCCGGCCAGCTGCAGCTTGCGTGCCGGACACAGGCCCGAGGCCAGCTTGAGGTTGGATTCCGGGCAGTGCGCCACCGACACGCCGCGCTCGGCGCAAAGCGCGATCTCGGCGTCGGTCAGGTCGGTCATGTGCACGGCCAGCAGGCGGTCGTTCACCAAGCCAAGGCGATCGAGCCGGGCGAGCTGGCGCATGCCGTTCTGCTTCATTGACTCGACGTTTTCATGCGCGGTTTCGTGCACATGGCAGTGCACCACCAGGTCCAACTGGTCGGCCAGCATGCGCACGCGCTCGAACGCGGCGTCATTCACCGTGTAGGGCGCGTGCGGCACGAAACAGATCGACACCAGCGGGTCGCGGCGCCAGTTGTCGTGCACTTCCAGGCCTTTGTCGAAGTACTCGTCCTGGGTGCGGGCCCAGGCGGTGGGGAAATCGATGATCGGCAGGCCCACCAGCGCGCGGAAACCCAAGCGTGAATAGGTCGCGGCCTGGATGTCGGGGAAAAAATAGTTCTCGGCGCAGGTGGTGGTGCCGCCGCGGAGCATTTCAGCTACTGCCAATTCAATCCCATCGGCGACGAACTCCGGGCCCATCACCTGCGCCTCGATCGGCCAGATGTGCCGCTGCAGCCACTCCATCAGCGGCAGGTCGTCGGCAACGCCGCGCAGCAGGGTCATGGGGTTGTGGCAGTGGGCGTTCACCAGGCCAGGCATCAGCACGGCCTCGGGCCGGCTCACGGTTTGCGCCGGCTTGAACTGCTCCCGGGCCTGCGCCCGCGGCAGCACGGCCAGGATCACGCCGCCGCTCACCGCCACCGCGTGGTCTTCCAGCACCACGCCGTGCGGCTCCACGGGCACCACCCAACCTGCCTCGATCAGCAGGTCGCAGGCTTGCGGCGCGGCGCCCGGGGCCATGGGCTTACTTCACGCGCGAGACGTACTCGCCGGAGCGGGTGTCCACTTTGATTATCTCGTCCTGGTTGACGAACAGCGGCACGCGCACCACCGCGCCGGTCTCCAGCTTGGCCGGCTTGCCGCCGCCGCCCGAAGTGTCGCCGCGCACGCCCGGGTCGGTCTCGACGATCTTGAGCTCGACGAAATTGGGCGCCTGCACCGCGATGGGGCTGCCGTTCCACAGCGTCACCACGCAGGGCTCCTCGCCCTTGAGGTAATTCTTGGTGTCGCCCACGCCGGCCGCGTCGGACTGCACCTGCTCGAAGGTGTCCTTCTGCATGAAGTGCCAGTATTCGCCATCGGTGTAGAGGAACTGCATGTCGGTATCCACCACGTCGGCCGCTTCCAGGTCGTCGGTGGCCTTCATCGTCAGCTCCACCACGCGGCCAGTCTTGATGAAGCGGTACTTGATGCGCGTGAAGGCCTGGCCCTTGCCTGGCTTGACGTATTCGGTTTCGGTGATCACGCACGGCTCGCCGTTGACGATGATCTTCATGCCGTTCTTGACGTCGTTCATGCCGTACTTGGCCATGGCTTGCTCCTGGTGGCTGGCGGCCGGGACGCGGCCCCGTGGGCGGCGACGCGGCTACAATGGTGGTCTTTCACGAGCCCTGCGGGACCCGTCCTAGCCCACTATGATAACCGCCCTGCCCCTGTCCCCGCAGCCCGCCGCGGGCGCGACCCCGCGCTGGCAGGCGCTGTGGCGGGATGCCATCCGTGATCCGCGCGAACTGTTGGAGCTGTTGAACCTGCCCGGCTTGGCCGCACGCCTATCGGCGCCGGCCCAGGCCCAGTTCCCGATGCGGGTGCCGCGCGGCTTCGCGGCGCGCATGGTGCCCGGCGACCCGAACGACCCGCTGCTGCGCCAGGTGCTGCCGCTGGATGAGGAAGACCGGGTGGTCCCCGGCTTCGGGCTGGATGCGGTGGGCGACCTGGACGCAAGCAGCGGTACCGGCATCCTGCACAAGTACCAGGGCCGGGCGCTGCTGGTCGCCACCGGCAGCTGCGCCATCCACTGCCGCTACTGCTTCCGGCGGCATTTCCCGTATGGCGAGCAGACCGCCGCCGCCGGCCAATGGCGCGAGTCCCTGGACTACCTGGCCGCCGACACCAGCGTGCAGGAAGTGCTGCTCTCTGGCGGCGACCCGCTGTCGCTGGCTACCGGAAAGCTGGCCGAGTTCACCGACGCCTTGGCCGGGCTGGCGCACGTCAAGCGCCTGCGCCTGCACACGCGGCTGCCGGTGGTGTTGCCTGAGCGTGTGGATGCCGAACTGCTGCGCTGGCTGGCCGGCCTGCCCCAGCAGGTGGTGGTGGTGGTCCACGCCAACCACGGCAACGAAATCGACGCCAGCGTGGTCTCGGCGCTGCGTGCGCTGCGCCAGGCGGGGGCCACCGTGCTCAACCAGGCCGTGCTGCTGCGCGGCGTCAACGACAGCGTGGCCGCGCTGGCGGCGCTTTCGGAGCGGCTATTCGAGGCCGGCGTGCTGCCCTACTACCTGCATCAGCTGGACCGGGTGGCAGGCAGCGCACACTTCGAAGTGTCCGACGCCCAAGCCCTGGCCCTGCATCAGGCGCTGGCGGCGCAACTGCCCGGCTATCTGGTGCCCCGCCTGGTCCGGGAGGTGGCTGGCGCACCTGCCAAGCTGGCACTGTGATGGTGTTCACGCCCGGACTTTTGGTATTGTCTTAACCCTGACGCGCAAGCCCTTGATGCATATAGGAGCACCCCCCAATGGCACAGCAGGACGCCGTGATCCGCCTGCTCTTGGTCGAAGACCAATCCGAGGACGCTGAGCAGCTGATCAGCCACCTGCGCAACGGCGGCGTGGCGTTACGTCCGCAGCGCCCGGATTCACTGGACGAACTCATCCATTTGCTGGCCACGCAGAGCGTGGACATGGTGCTGGCCGCGATTGACGCGAAGTACCTGCCGCTGCAGGCCGTACTGGAGCAAGTCACTGCCACCGGAAAAGACATCCCGGTGGTTGCTTCAACCCTGGTGTTGGATGAGACAACCGCACTGGCCGCGCTGGCGGCCGGCACCCGCGACATCGCCATGCGGCACCGGCCCGAGCACGTGCAAGCCGTAGTGCGCAGTGAGTTCGCAGCGCTGCAGGCCCGCCGCGGCCTGCGCCATCTGGAAGCCTCGCTGCGGGAAACCGAGCGTCGCTGTGACGCGCTCATCGCCTCGTCGCGCGACCCCATCGCTTACGTGCATGAAGGCATGCACATCCGCGCCAACGACGCCTACCTTGAGATGTTTGGCTTTGAGGGCTTCGACGACATCGAGGGCCTGTCGGTGCTGGACCTGATTGGCCCGGCGCACGCCGACGCCTTCAAGCAGGTGCTCAAAAAGCTGAGCAAGGGCGAATCACCGCCGCGCCAGTTGGAGCTGCAGGCCATGCACACCGACGGCACCAGCTTCGATGCCGTGATGGAGTTCACCCAGGCCACTTACGAGGGCGAATCCTGCCTGCAGATCATCTTCCGCCAGCAGACCGTGGACGCCGAGATGGCGCGCGAACTGGACACGCTGCGCCAGCGCGACGCACTCACCGGCCTGTTCAACCGCCAGCACTTCATGACCGCGCTGGAAGCGGCTGTGGTGCGCGCCAGCGAGGGCAAGGGCCAGCAGGCGTTCCTACTGGTGGAGCCGGACAACTACGAGAGCCTGCTGTCGGAAATTGGCCTCGCCGCCGCCGACGGCCTCATCAAGGGCATCGCCGACCGGCTGCAGGGCGCGCTGGACGCAGACACCGTGGCGGCGCGCCTGAGCGACCACGGTTTCGCCGTGCTGTGCCTGGCCCATGACCACACCCACAGCCTGGCCCAGGCCGAGAAAATCCGCGAGGCGTTCCACGGCCACATTCTGGAAGTGGGCGAGCGTTCGCTAAATCTGGGCGTGAGCATTGGCGGCGTGCAGATCGGCGAACGCATCGCCAGCGTGTCGCAGGTGATGGGTAAATCCAGCCAGTGCCTCGCGTCCTGCGTAAGCATGGGCGGCAACCGCATCGAGATCTTCGACCCGGCGGCGCGCGACCGCGCCGAGGAAGAGCGCATCCAGGCTTGGGTGGTGCGGATTCGTGACGCCTTGCAAGGCGATCAGTTCCTGCTCCATTACCAGCCCATTATCAGCCTGACCGGCGTGGAAGAAGAAAACTACGACGTCTATCTGCGCCTGAAGGGCCCTGGCGGCGAGGTGATCGCACCTACGGCCTTCCTTCCAATCGCCGAGGAGCACGGGCTGCTGGAAGTCATCGACCGCTGGGTGATCAAGCGCGCCATCGAAGTGATCGCAGAGCGCAAAAAGGCCGGCAAGCACACCAACCTGTTCGTCAAGGTAACCCCGGCCTCGCTGGTGGAGGGCGGCCTGGAGACTTTCATCGCTGAGCAGCTCAAGGCACACGGCGTGCCCGGCGACCGCTTGGTGCTGCAGATCCCCGAATCGAAGGTGTTCACCCACCTCAAAGCAGTGCAAGCGTTCCAGCAGGCGGTGTCGGCGCTAGGCTGCCGCGTGGCGCTGGAGCAGTTTGGCACGGGCCTGAACTCCTTCCAGATGCTCAGCCACTTCGCGCCGGCCATCCTGAAGATAGACCGCGGCTTCATCACCGAGTTGGGCAAGAACGCAGAGCTGCAAAAGCAGGTTCGCGAGATCGTCGACAAAGCCCACGCCGCCGGCAAGCTCACTGTCGCCGAATTCGTTTCCGACGCCACCACCATGAGCGTGCTGTTCGGCATGGGAATGGACTTCGTGGAAGGCAACTTCCTCGCCGCCGCCGGCCCCCACATGAACTACGACTTCGGCTGACCCAAGAACGGTGTCAGAGTGAGTTCCGGGAACTCACTCCGACGCCGTTACTCACACGGTTACATTGCGGTCGGTGGCGGGCGCGTCGCGCAGGGCCTGGATGCGCTCGGCCAGCGGCGGGTGGCTCATGAACAGGCGCTTGAAACCGCCGCCCACGCTGCCGGAGATGCCGAACGCCTTCACCTGGCTGGGCAGGGTGCTCTGGCCGTAGGTGCTGGCCAGCTTCTGCAGCGCGGCAATCATCTTTTCGCGACCGGCCAGGTTGGCGCCGCCCGCGTCGGCACGGAACTCACGCCAGCGGCTGAACCACATCGCGATGATGGACGCGAAAATGCCGAACACGATGTCGAGCACGAACACGATGGCGAAGTAAGCGATACCGCCGCCTTCCCGGTTGCCGGTGAGCGCCGAGTCGATGATGCGGCCAACGATGCGCGCCAGGAAGATCACGAAGGTGTTGAGCACGCCCTGGATCAGCGCCATGGTCACCATGTCGCCATTGGCGACGTGGCTCACTTCATGCGCCAGCACCGCCTCGGCCTCGTCGCGGTCCATCGCCCGCAGCAGGCCGGTGGACACCGCCACCAGCGAATTGTTGCGGCTGGGGCCGGTGGCGAACGCATTGATTTCAGGCGCGTCGTAGATGCCCACTTCCGGCATCTTGATGCCGGCCGCCTCGGCCTGGCGGCGCACGGTGTTGAACAGCCAGGTCTCGGCCTCGTTGCGCGGCTGCTCGATCAGGTGCATGCCGGTGGCGCGCTTGGCCGACCACTTGGAGATGAGCAGCGAGATCAGCGAGCCGCCGAAGCCGAAGATGGCCGCGAAGACCAGCAGCACGCCGTTGTTGCCCAGCGTGACGCCGAAGACGTTCTGCAGCACGCTCAACACGATGCCGAGCAGGACCATGACGGCCAGGTTGGTAGCCAGGAACAGACCGATACGCTTGAACATGGGGTGGGTCCTCGTGGGTTGTTGGCGTGGTACCGCCGCTCGGGCCATAAATGTACCCTCTGCACGTGAATTTCAAGTCGCCATGACCGCACCGCCCCGCCCTCGCGGCCGCTTCGCGCCTTCTCCGACCGGCCCGCTGCACTTGGGCTCGCTGGTGGCAGCGCTGGGCAGCTGGATGTACGCCCGCCGTGCCGGCGGCGACTGGCTGCTGCGCATCGAGGACCTGGACCCACCGCGGGAAGTGGCCGGTGCCAGCGCGCAGCAGCAGCGCACCCTGGTGGCACTGGGCCTGGTGCCGGACGGCCCGGTGGTGGTGCAAAGCCAGCGCGGCGATCTCTACCAGCGTGCGCTGGAGCAGCTGTTGGACGCCCGCCTGGCCTTCGAATGCCGCTGCAGCCGCGCCGACGTCGCGGCCTCGGGCGGCGTGCATCGGCACTGCGTCGCCGCCCCGTCGCACCGGCCCCCTGCCGTTCGCCTGCGTGTCCCAGAGGGTCGAGTCGTGGTCGCCGACCAGCTCTTCGGCGACTTCGGCCAGGACTTGGCGCAGGACGTCGGCGATTTCGTGCTGCGTCGCGCGGATGGGCTGTGGGCTTACCAACTTGCCGCAGTGGTGGACGATGCCGCGCAGGGCATCACCCAAGTGGTGCGCGGCGCCGACTTGCTTGATTCCACGCCGCGCCAGGTTTTCCTGCAGCGCCAACTGGGCTTGCCAACGCCTAGTTATGCGCACCTGCCGCTGGTGCTGGCAGCGGACGGCAGCAAGCTGTCCAAGTCCGACGGCACCGTGCCGGTGACAGCGCACACGCCCTGGCCGCCGCTGCAGGCAGCATGGGCCGCGCTGGGCCAGCGTGCCGAAGCGCTGGTGCCCGCCGGCTTGCCTCAATCAGCACTCAGGCAGGCGCTGCCGCACTTCGACCCCGCCCGTATCCCGCGCCCGCAGGCGCCCAGCCCGCACACCGCGCGCACCGACACGTAAGCCGCGGGAAAGCACGGCCGCGCCCGCTTGCACGCGACCCGACGCTGGGAGATGCTGCGTCCCTCACGAAGCGCCACCGCGGCGCAAACTTCCCGGTGCCCGCCATGCCGCAAGTCCGCATCATCAAGAAGTATCCAAACCGCCGGC
>JANNQY010000237.1:0-3033 GCA_031400995.1 Lysobacteraceae bacterium | reverse complement strand
CGAGGAGTTCCTGGCCGACGTGCGTCCCTATCCCAACGGAAACATCCACCCGCGTTTCTGGGGCTGGGTGATGGGCACCGGCACGCCGCAGGCCGCCATGGAGGATTTCCTGGCCTCGGTGATGAACCCGAACGTCGGCGGGTTCGAGCAGGCGCCGGTGCTGGTCGAGAAACAGGTCATCAAATGGTGCGCCGAGCTCATGGGTTTCCCTGCCACCGCCGGCGGAATCCTGGTGAGCGGCGGCACCCTGGCCAACGACCTCTGCCTTGCGGTGGCGCGGCAGAAGGGCGCCGGCTTCGACGTGCGCGCCGAGGGGCTGCAGGGCGGCCATCCCAGGCTGCTGGTGTATGGCAGCGCCGAGACGCACGGCTGGCTCAAGAAGGGCTGCGAATTGTTGGGGCTCGGCGCCGCGGCCTTCCGGCGCGTGCCGGTGCACGAGGACTTCACGGTTGATGTCGCGCAGATGGAACAGATGATCGCGGCCGACCGCGCTGCGGGGCACCGCCCCATCTGCATCGTCGGCACTGCCGGCACGGTGCAGACCGGCGCCAGCGACGATCTTTCGGCGCTTGCCGATCTCGCCGCGCGCGAGAAGCTCTGGTTCCACGTCGACGGCGCCTTCGGCTCGATGGCGGCGCTGTCGCCGGAGACCGCGGCGCAGGTGCGGGGCCAGGAGCGCGCCGACTCCCTCGCCTTCGATCTGCACAAGTGGGGCTACTTGCCGTTCGACGTGGCCTGCGTGCTGGTGCGCGTCGACGCCGACCTGGTGGAGACCTTCTCGGCGCAGGGCGCTTACCTGGCGAGCGAGAAGCGCGGCCTGATGGCTCAGAGCGGGATCTTCTTCGCCGACCGCGGCATCGAACTGACGCGCAGCTTCAAGGCGCTGAAGGTATGGATGCGCCTGCGCGCGGCCGGCACCGACGTGCTGGGACAACACATCGCACGGAATGTGGCGCAGGCGCGGCGGCTCGCGGCGCTGGTGGTCGCGCACCCCGAGCTTGAGCTGCTTGCGCCGGCGCCGCTGAACATCGTCAACCTGCGCTACGTGGCGCCGGGGTTCGATGCCGCCACGCTGGATGCGCTCAACCGCGAGATTCTGATCTCACTGCAGGAAGAAGGCGTGGCGGTGCCCAGCGGCACGGTGATCCGCGGCCGCTTTGCGATCCGCGTAGCCGTCGCCAACCACCGATCAAATGACGCCGATTTCGATGCGCTGCTTGAAGGTGTGCTGCGGCTGGGGCGTTCGCTCGCACCCGCCGCGTAGCGGGGCCCAGGGCGTCGGCTGCGAGGATCTGCGAGTCACGCTGCCTGGCTGGCAGTGGCCGCCGGATCCCGCCGCACCGCGTACACCACCCACGCCACCGTAGTGACGCCAGCGCCCAGCAGGAAGGCAAGCCGCCCACCGCCCGCGCTTTCCCACGCCAGCGCCGCCATCACCGCGCCCAGCACGCCGCCCACGCCCGAGCTGAAGCCATAGAGCAAGCTCTGGCCCGCGGCGGCGCGATGGCCGGGGAAGTACTCGGCCATCAGGCGCATGCAGCTGGCGTGGAAGATGGCGAAGCTGAGCGCGTGCGTGCACTGCGCCAACACCATCATGGGCAGGGAGTGCGCGAACAGCGCGGTCAGGGTCCAACGCAGCACCGTGACCGCCAGGCTGGCCGAAAGCAGCCGCCCGGCGCCGAAGCGCGCCATCAGCCGCGGCGCCTGCCAGAACATGCCGATCTCGATCACAACGCCCACCGCCCACAGCCCGCCAATGATCGCGCCGGAATGGCCGGCCGCCTGCAGGTGCAGCGTGTAGAACACATAGAACGGCCCGAAACCCACCTGCATAAGCAGCGCCACCAGCAGGAAGCGCCGCACGCCGGGCCGTTTCCACAAATGGCCAGCGTCGCCCACCGTCGCCACGTGTTCGGGCCGCTGGTCATTGCGGTGCAGCCACCCCGCCAGCAGCATCAGCACGAACAGCGGCAGCGCAATCACGGCGAAATACTGCGCGCCCACCCGGTCCATCAGCGCGCCATAGGTGCCGGCCACGCACAGGAAGCCGATGGAGCCCCACACCCGCAGCCGGCCGTAGCGATCCGGGCGATCGCCCAGCGCCGTCAGCGTCATCGCCTCGAACTGCGGCATCACCGCGTTGTAGAACAGCCCGAACAGCGCCATCACCGTCAGCAGCGCCCACGCGCTGCGCGTGAACAGGAAGCCCGAGAAGCACAGCACCGTCAGCGCGCAGCCCGCTACGAACCAATGGCCCGGACGCGCGCTGCGCGCCGTCAGCGCAGCCCAGGCGGGCGGCCCGATGATGCGGCTGCCATACCACAGCACCAGCATGCCGCCCACCACGAAACCGCCGTGTCCCAACGCATCCACCCAGCGGCCCACGTAGGGCGTGTAGGCGCCCAGGGCGGCGAAGTAGAAGAAGTAGAAGGCAGAGAAGCGCCTGAGGCGGGGTTCCATTCGGGGGCTGGTCAACGGAGGGGATGCGCAGCTACGGATGGCCGATGGATAGCGCGCGCCACTGCTTCGCGAGCCCGATGGCATGCACCAGGCCGATCAACAGGCAAATGGACGAGCTCCAGAGCCAGAACGCAGGGCTATTGCCGCCCGGAGCAACCGCCGCAAGCGCGAACCCAGCGACGCCCCGCAGCAGGTAGACCGCGGTGACAGCGACAAGCACGAGCTTGAGATAGGGAAACGAGGGAAGCAACCCAGCCGCCGAAAGCGCATAGGCGGACCACGAGGCGAGAACCAGTGCAATGCCGACGGTAATGAGAGCGGGATACCAGCTGCCACTGGCTGCCAGACGCGCCATGCCCTCGCCAGCCCCGAAAAAGCGGTACCAGCTGGGCCCACCCAGCACCACGCCGATATGGGCGAGGGCAGCGAGCCCGCTCAAGCTTCCGGCGACCACCAGAAGTACAGAACCTGTGGAGCCTGGGGTTGCCATGGCCTGTATCTCGGTAGTGCCAGCCCCGGGGCTGGCTGGCGGAAGCTTGCAAGCCAATAGTTCGCCTGTGGGCGACGCTATTG
>JANNQY010000236.1:0-8720 GCA_031400995.1 Lysobacteraceae bacterium | reverse complement strand
CCAAGGGCATCGGGACTGAAGTCCCTCCCACAATGTGGTCCCTCCCACAGGGAAGTCGCCCCCATAGGGGGCTAGCGGGGGGCGCCGGCGGTTACTACTTGGGCCAGGCGGCGCACGGCGACGGACAGCGTGGGGTAGTCGAGGCCGCGCAGGTTGCGCATGTCGGCGAACATGCCCAGGGTGTGCTTGAGCGTAGCGTCGTCGCGGGCCAGCCAGGCTTTCACCAGCGCCTGGGGTTTCTGGGTGCCGGGCGCGGCGCTACCCAGCACCTGGCCCACCAGCGCCCGCTGCTGGGCCTGCAGCTCGTCGCGCAGCACGCCGCGTGCTTGCGCGTGCCAGCGCCCCTCCACCGGCAGGCTTTCCACGCTGTCCATCAGCCACTTGGTGTGCAGCGCGTCGGAAAGGCCGAAGTACGCCGCGGCCACGTCTGGCACATCCAGACCGCGTTCCTTGGCCACCTCCACAATGTCCAGGGCATAGGCGAGGAACGGCAGGCTGGCGAAACCCTCGGCCAAGGACACCGGGAAACCCAGGCGCTGCCAGTGCGCCTGGTCGGCCGCCAGTTCCGCGCGCGCTTCGGCCGGCAGCACCTTGGCCAGTGACTGCCGCAGTTGCGCGACGCCGGCAGCGTAGCGCGCCACTTTCCCGGCGATATCCAGCGTTTCGCCCGGCCGGTTCAACAGCCAGCGGGTCAGGTTGCGCTGCAGGTGCCAGACACCGGTGAGGGCGTCCAACTGGGCGCTCTCGGGCACCTTCAGGTCCAGTGCGTCGATGCCAGCCCACAGCGCGCGCGCGTCCAGCACTTCGCGGCTGATGGTGTAGGCCTTGGCGATTTGGGCCGGGGACTCGCCGGTGTCTTCTTGCATGCGCAGCAGGAAAGTGGAGCCCATGCGGTTGACGGTGGAATTGGTGACCGCGGTGGCGATGATCTCGCGACGCAGGCGGTGGTTCTGCATGTCCTGGGCGTAGGTTTCCTGCAGCGCCTTCGGGAAATAGCGCACCAGTTCCTTGCTCAGGTAGGGATCTTCAGGCACGTCCGAATCGAGCATCTGGTTGAAGATGACGATCTTGTCGTAGCTCAGCAGCACCGACAGCTCGGGCCGCGTGAGCCCCAGGCCGCGCGACTTGCGGTCGTTGAGCTCGGCGTCGCTGGGCAGGAACTCGATGCCGCGGTCGAGCAGGCCCTCGCCTTCGAGCGTGCGGATGAAATGGCCGAAAGAACCCAGCCGCGACGTGCTCATGCGCTCCATCAGGCTGATGGCCTGGTTCTGCCGATAGTTGTCGGTGAGCACCAGTTCGCCCACCTCGTCGGTCATGCTGGCCAGCAGGCGGTTGCGCTGCTCCTGGCTCAGCTCGCCGCGCTTCAGCGGCGCCGACAGCAGGATCTTGATGTTCACCTCGTGGTCGGAGGTGTCCACGCCGGCGGAGTTGTCGATGAAATCGGTGTTAAGCAGCACGCCGGCATTGGCGGCCTCGATGCGGCCGCGTTGGGTCATGCCCAGGTTGCCGCCCTCGCCCACCGCCTTGCAGCGCAGCTGGGCACCGTTGACGCGCAGGGCGTTGTTGGCGCGGTCGCCGACGTCGGCGTGCGATTCCGTCGCGGCTTTCACGTAGGTGCCGATGCCGCCGTTCCACAGCAGGTCCACCGGCGCCTGCAGGATGGCGCTCATCAGCTCGGCCGGGGTCAGCTGTTCGGCGTCGGTGTGAAGGTCCAACGCGGCCTTCACTTCGGGCGTCAGCGGCAGGGTCTTGGCATTGCGCGGATGCACGCCGCCGCCGGCGGAGATCAGGGATTTGTCGTAGTCCTCCCAGCTCGAGCGCGGGAGCGCGAACAGCCGCTCGCGCTCAACGAAGGAACGCGCCGCATCGGGGTTGGGATCCAGGAAGATATGCCGATGGTCGAAGGCAGCGACCAGCCGGATGGTCTTGGACAGCAGCATGCCGTTGCCGAAAACGTCGCCCGACATATCGCCAATGCCCACGCAGGTGAACTCCTGCGACTGCGAATCGATGCCCACCGAGCGGAAATGCCGCTTCACCGACTCCCACGCGCCCTTGGCGGTGATGCCCATGCCCTTGTGGTCATAGCCCACCGAGCCGCCGGACGCGAAAGCATCGCCCAACCAGTAGCCGTGCTCGGCAGAAATGCCGTTGGCGATATCCGAGAACGTAGCGGTGCCCTTGTCGGCCGCCACCACCAGGTAGGGATCATCTCCGTCGTGGCGCACCACGTCCTGAGGATGCACCACCTTGCCGTCCACCAGGTTGTCGGTGATGTCGAGCAGCGCGTTGATGAAGCGCTTGTAGCAGGCGATGCCCTCGGCCAGCTGCGCGTCGCGGTCGCCGCCCACCGGCGGGCGCTTGACGAAGAAGCCGCCCTTGGAGCCCACCGGCACGATGACGGTGTTCTTCACCATCTGCGCCTTCACCAGGCCCAGCACCTCGGTGCGGAAATCCTCGCGCCGGTCGGACCAGCGCAGGCCGCCGCGCGCCACCGGGCCAAAGCGCAGGTGCACGCCCTCCACGAACGGTGAGTAAACGAATATCTCGCGGTAAGGCCGCGGCTTGGGCAACTCGGGCACCTTGGCAGGGTCGAACTTGAAGCAGATGTAGTCAGTGAACACGCCGTGCTTGCGCTGGTAGAAATTGGTGCGCAGGGTGGCGTTGATCAGCGCCATGTAGCCGCGCAGGATGCGGTCGTCGTCCAGGCTGCTCACCGCGGTGTCGAGCAGGATTTCCAGGGCATCCACGCAGGCGTCCACCTGCGCGGCGCGGTCCAGGCCGCGGGCGCTGGCGATTTCCAGCGGCAGCGTGTCCAGCGCCTTGCGCTGGGCGGCCGGCAGCAGCCAGGCGATCTGGTCGTGCAGGGCCTTCTGGCCGTCGGCATCCAGCGGCTGCTCGCGGCCGGGCTCGAAGCGCGCGGCGAATAGTTCGAACAGCAGGCGAGCGATCACCGGATAGCGCTGCAGCGTCTCCTCCATGTAGGGCTGCGAGAACGGCACGCCGGTCTGCAGCGCGTATTTGGTGTAGCCGCGCAGCATGGCGATGTCGCGCCACTCCAGCCGCGCGCTGGGCAGCAGGCGGTTGAAGCCGTCGTTCTCGGCGGCGCCGCGCCAGACTTCGGCAAACGCTTCCTCGAATGGCCGGCGCGCCGCATCCACGTCGATCTCGCCGCGCAGGGGCTGCACTTCGAAGTCCTGGATGGATATCTTCTGGCCGTCCACGTCCAGCTCGTAAGGATGCTCGGCCAGCACGCGCAGGCCCAAGTTCTCCATCACCGGGAGCACGTCCGACAGCGCGATCTCGCGGTTGCTGCGGATCAGCTTGAAGCCCAGCTGCTCGCCGGCGCCGCGGTAGAAGGCAATGCGCAGATCATCGGGGCCCGACAGCAGCGACGCCTGCAGCACGTCGGCGGCGGCGATTTGCGGGCTCACCGACTCGACGTAGCCGGCCGGCAGGCTGCGACCATAGCGCTGGGCCAAACGCAGGCCCTGCTCCTCGCCGTGTTCACGCACCAGGATATCGCGCAGCTCGTCGTGCCAGTCGCGCACGATGCCCGCTAGCTCCACTTCCAGCGCCTCTTGGTCGAACTCGGCGGGCGCGCCGGCCGTGGGCCGGATCACCAGGTGCAGCTGGGCCAGCGGCGATTCGCCAATCTGGATGTTGTGGTCGAGCCGCTCGCCGTGCAGCTGCTCCATCAGCAGCGCCTCGATGCGCAGACGGATGCCGGTATTGAAGCGGTCGCGCGGAATGTAGACCAAGGCCGAGAAGAAGCGCCCGTAGCGGTCGCGACGCAGGAACAGCCGGGTGCGCCCGCGCTCCTGCAGGCCCAGTATGCCCATGGCGGTGACCTGCAGCTCATTGGCGCTGGCCTGCAGCAGCTCTTCGCGCGGCAGGGTTTCCAAAATGTGCCGCAGGGCCTTGCCGCTGTGGCTGTTCGGGGCCAGGCCCGAGGCTTCCATCACATGCTCGAAGCGCTGGCGCACCAGCGGGATTTCCCAGGGGCGGCGGTTGTAGGCGCTGGAGGTGTACAGGCCCAGGAAGCGCTGTTCGCGCACGGCCATGCCCTGTTCGTTGAACACCAGTACGCCGATGTAGTCCATGTAGCCCGGGCGGTGCACGGTGGCGCGGGCATTGGTCTTGGTGAGGATCAGGGCGTCGAGCTTGCTGCCTTTGGGCAGGTCGGCAGCGGCCAGGCCGGTGAGCGGGCGCGGCTGCAGCTGGCTGTCCTTGCCGCGCAGCAGGCCCATGCCGCTGCCCGGCACCACCACCAGCTTGCGGTCGGCCACTTCGTATTCGCGATAGCCCAGGAAGGTGAAGTGGTCGTCGGCGGCCCAGCGCAGGAAGGCCTGGGCCTCGGCGCGACCGGCAGCGTCCACCGGCATGGTGCGGGTTTCCATCTCGTCGGCCACCAGCACCATCTTGGCGCGCATCACGGCCCAATCGGCCACCGATGCGCGCACGTCGGCCAACGCCGCGCCAATGGCGTCATGGATGGCCTGCATCGCGACGGCATCGGGCTGGCGGTCGATCTCGAGATAGATCAGTGATTCGGCCGCGCCGCCCTCGGCG
Source organism: Lysobacteraceae bacterium (assembly GCA_031400995.1). Classification (GTDB taxonomy): domain Bacteria; phylum Pseudomonadota; class Gammaproteobacteria; order Xanthomonadales; family Xanthomonadaceae; genus Arenimonas. Next base: position 4,148 of record JANNQY010000236.1, on the reverse strand, counting down.
AGCGACTGCAGCTGGCCGGAGGCGTCGCGCACCACTGGCAGCACCGGATGCACGATCTGGTGCAGGCTGGCGCCGAACTGCGCCAGCGCCATGCGCACCGAGTCCACCAGGAACGGCATGTCGTCGTTGACGATTCGCACCACGGTGTGGGTGCTCTCGAAGCCATCGGCGGCCTGCGCCGGGTTGCACACGGAAATCTTGGCCGCGCCCAGCGGGCGTTGGCGCGCGAACGCGAAGAAGGACTGCGCCAACGCCGCCCAGTCCGCCGGCGGGCGCGCGTCAAGCTCTTCCTGCGGCATCCTCGCGTAAAACCGGCCGGTGAAGTCCGCCAGCAGGGTGCGCGCCGGCGCGTCGAGCCCCGCGGGCAGCGCAGCGATGACGGCGTCAAGGGTGTCGGCGGAGGCCAGGGCGTGGACGTTCATAGACCGCGTTCTCGCAAGGCTTGGAAAAGTGGGCAATTGTAGTCCCGCTGTCCGGGCAGTAACCACCCCATCGAGCCAAAAAGAAAGCCCCACTCGCGCGGGGCTTTCGGATACGCCTCGGTACGGGCTGCTTCAGCGGATGCCGGTCTCGTTGCGGGCGATCACCAGGCGCTGGATCTCGCTGGTGCCCTCGTAGATTTCGGTGATCTTGGCGTCGCGGAAATAGCGCTCAAGCGGCATTTCCTTCGAGTAGCCCATGCCGCCGTGGATCTGCAGCGCCGCGTGCGTGATGAACATCGCCGCTTCCGACGCCGTGAGTTTGGCCACCGAGGCTTCCGTGCTGAAGCGGCCGCCGACTTTCTCAGCTTCCGCCTTGGCCCAGGCCGCGCGCAGCGTCAGGATTTCGGCAGCGTCCAAGCGGCACTTCATATCGGCGATCTTGGCCTGGATCATCTGGAACGAACCAATCGGCTGGCCAAAGCTCTTGCGCTCCTGCACGTACTTCACGGCGGCTTTGTACGCGGCCTTGGCCAGCCCCACCGCCTGCGACGCGATGCCGATGCGGCCCGCGTCCAGCACGCCCATGGCGATCTTGAAGCCCTCGCCGTCCTTGCCCACCACTTCGTCGGCCGTGGCCACGTAGTCCTCGAACTCGACCTCGCAGGTAGCCGAAGCGCGAATTCCCAACTTGGGTTCGGTCTTGCCGCGGCGGAAGCCGGGCTTGGCGGTATCCACCATGAAGGCCGTGATGCCCTTGGCGCCCTTGGACGGGTCGGTCATCGCAAAAAGGATGATGTACTTGGCCACCGGGCCGGAGGTGATCCAGCTCTTCTTGCCGTTGATCACGTAGCTGCCGTCGGCCTGCTTGGTCGCCTTGCAGCGCATCGCCGTGGCGTCTGAGCCAGACTGCGGCTCGGTGAGTGCGAAGGCGCCGATCTCGCGGCCCTCGGCAATCGCGCGCACATAGAGCTGCTTCTGCGCCTCGGTGCCAAACTTCAGGATGCCGTTGCAGAAAAGCGAGTTGTTGACCGACACGATGGTGGAGTGGGCGCAGTCGGCCTCGGCGATCTCGATGATCGCCAGCACGTAGCTGATCGGGTCCATGCCGGCGCCGCCGTACTCAGCCGGCACTTCGATGCCCATCAGGCCGTTCTCGCCCAAGACCCGGATGTTTTCCAGCGGGAATTCGCCGGTGTGGTCGTGGTGCTCGGCGCTGGGCGCGATCTTTTCCTGGGCGATGCGCCGGGCCACGTCCTGGATCATCAGCTGCTCTTCGGTGAATCGAAAGTCCACGGCACGCCCTCGGTTTGATGCGGGAAGACCGCAATTGTAGCGGCTCGGCGTGGCGCGGGCAGGTCCACGCCGCGTGAAAACAGCATCCCGCGCCTTGACGCCCCCCGTTACCGGGCCTAACCTTTCATATCTTTGAATCCGGATGAAAGGATAAAGCATGGATCTCGACGCTTGGTCGACCTGCCTGAAGGTCCTGGCCGATCCCACCCGGGTCCGCTTGCTGGCCCTGCTAGAGCGCGAAGAGCTGACGGTGGCCGAACTCTCGGGCATCACCCGGCTGGCCCAGCCGCGGGTGTCCACGCACCTGGCCAAGCTCAAGGAAGCCGACCTGGTGCGCGACCGCCGCGCTGGCGTCTCCGCCTATTACCGCTTCAACGCCGAATCCCTCGACCCGGCCGAAGGCCGCCTGTGGGAAACCCTGCGCGACAGCACCGACGACCCGCTGCTGCGACAGGATGCCGAACGCCTCCCCGCCATTCTTGCCACCCGCGCCGGCGACCAGAACTGGGCCGATTCGGTCGCGGGCGACATGGAGCGCCACTATTCGCCCGGCCGCACCTGGGAGGCGCTGGCGCGCTCCACCCTGCCCCTGCTGGAGCCCGGCGACGTGCTGGACGTGGCCTCGGGCGACGGCGTGCTGGCCGAACTGCTGGCGCCGCACGCGCGCCGCTACGTCTGCGTGGACTACAGCACGCGGGTGGTGGGCGCCGCGCGCGAGCGCCTGAAGAAATACCGCCACGTGGAGGTGATGGAAGGCGACATGCAGGCCCTGCCCTTCGAGGCCGGGAAGTTCGACCTGGTGCTGCTGATGCACGCGCTCACCTACGCCAGCAAGCCGGCGCAGGCCATCGTCGAGGCCGCGCGGGTGCTGCGCCGCGGCGGCCGTCTGGTGGCCACCTGTCTGGGCAAACACGAACATCAGGCCGCGGTGACGCCCTACGGCCACGTCAACCTGGGCTTCAGCGTCAAGGACCTGCGCCGCTATGCCGACAAGGCCGGACTGGAAGTGACGGTCTGCGAGCCGGTGACGCGCGAGAAGCGCCCGCCGCATTTCGAAGTGATCACCCTGTTGGCGCGCAAACCTTGAAGACCCTGCCCTGGCACAACCCAGCGCGCAGCCAGCGCCTGCTGGAGTCGCTTTCACAGCGCATCCTGCTGATTGATGGCGCCATGGGCACCATGATCCAGCGCCACGAGTTGGACGAGGCTGGCTACCGCGGCGAGCGCTTCGCGCAGGGCTTTGACGGCCTGGTGTTCTCCGAAGGCCACGCGCACGGAGAAGGCTGCGGCTGCGCCGAGGGCGACCTGAAGGGCAACAACGACTTGCTCACGCTGACCCAGCCCGGGATCATCGCCGGCGTGCACGAGGCCTACCTGGCCGCGGGCGCCGACATGATTGAAACCAACACTTTCAACTCCACCGTGGTGTCGCAGGCCGACTACCGGCTGGAACACCTGGTGCCGGAACTCAACCGCGAAGCCGCACGCTTGGCGCGCGCCTGCTGCGACAAGTTCGAGGCGCTGGACCCTACCAGGCTGCGCTACGTCGTGGGCGTGCTGGGTCCCACCAGCCGCACCGCCTCCATCAGTCCCAAGGTGGAGGATGCCGGCTATCGCAACATCCACTTCGACGAACTGGTGACCAACTACGTGGAAGCGGCGAATGCGCTGATCGAGGGCGGCGCCGACATCCTGATGGTGGAGACCGTTTTCGACACGCTCAACGCCAAGGCGGCGCTGTATGCGCTGGAGGAAGTGTTTGAAACGCTGGGCGCGCGCCTGCCGGTAATGGTGTCGGGCACGATCACCGACAGGAGCGGCCGGACGCTGTCGGGGCAGACCGCCGAGGCATTCTGGTATTCGCTGCGGCACGCCAAGCCGCTGTCCATCGGCCTGAACTGCGCGCTCGGCGCGCGCGACCTGCGCGCCCACGTGGACATGCTGTCGCAGGTGGCCGACACCCACGTCAGCTGCCACCCCAACGCCGGCCTGCCGAACGCCTTCGGCGGCTACGACGAGGGCCCGGAGGAAACCGCCGGCGTACTGCGTGAATTCGCCGAGGCCGGCTTGCTCAACATTGTCGGCGGCTGCTGCGGCACCACGCCCGAGCACATCGCCGCCATCGCCCAAGCCGTGGCCGGCCTGCCGCCGCGGGAAATCCCGCAAATCGAGCCCTACACGCGCCTCGCGGGCCTCGAGCCCTTCGTCATCACGCCGCAGACCAATTTCGTCAACGTAGGTGAGCGCACCAATGTCACCGGCTCCATCCAGTTCAAGAAGCTGATCCAGGAGGGCCGCTATGACGAGGCCCTGGCCGTGGCCCGCCAGCAGGTGGAGAACGGCGCGCAGATCATCGACGTCAACATGGACGAGGGCATGCTGGACGCCGAGGCCGCGATGGCCCGGTTCCTGAACCTCATTGCCGCCGAGCCC
>JANNQY010000235.1:0-6475 GCA_031400995.1 Lysobacteraceae bacterium | reverse complement strand
CGGCCCACACCAAAGGGGAATCGCTGAAGAGGAGGGCAGGAGGCCCGCAACGGCCGGCGTTTGCTGCCATGGATGGCGCTAGCAAGACGCCGGGCAGCGATCCCCTTTGGTGTGGGGCGACGCTCGCCAGAAACCAGCTGTTCGTGCGCAAAGCGCACGCCGCACGGATAGACTGAAGGCATGGGAGACCAGCACGCCATCCGCTTGTTCCAGACCGTAGAGCATGCCTGCGGCTATTGGCCGGAGCGAGTGTCGCGGGACCTGATCGTGGACCCCACCGATCCGTATCTTCCGTCGCTGTTCGGGCGGGCCTTGGCCATGGGCTTCCGGCGTTCTGGTGGCCACGTCTATCGGCCCTACTGCGCCGGCTGCCGGGCCTGCATTTCGGTGCGCATCCCCGTGGCCGGGTTCGCCCCCAACCGCGCCCAGAAGCGCTGCCTCGCGCGCAATGCCGACCTGAGCGTAAAAGTCGCGCCAGTGCGGCGCACGGCGGAAAATTTCGCGCTTTACCGGCGCTACCTGGACACCCGCCACCTAGGCGGCGGCATGGATCGCCCGGCCCCCGAGAATTTCGACAGCTTCCTGGCCTGCGACTGGAGCCCGACCGATTTCATGGAGTTCCGGCTGGGCTCGGAGCTGGTGGCACTGGCCGTGACCGATGTGGTGCCCGGCGCCCTGTCGGCGGTGTACACGTTCTACGCCCCGGAGCTGGCCAGCCGCAGCCTGGGCAGCTACGCCATCCTGCGCCAGCTGCAGCGGGCCCGCGACGAGGGGCGGGAGCACGTTTATCTTGGCTTCTGGCTCGATGGCCACCCCAAGATGGACTACAAGCGCAGCTACCGCCCGATGGAGTTCCTGGACGGCGCGCAGTGGCGGCCCATGCCGGATTGAACCCCGCGCACGGAATTCGAAACCGACATCGGGCACAATCGGGCATGCCCAAAATCAACCTCGCCGCCAGCGCCATGCTGGCCCTGCTGCTATCTGCCTGCACGGCAACCCCCGACCGCCCTGCCCCGGCCATGCCCGATACGCCCCTGCGCTTTGCCACCTACAACACTTCGCTGTACGCCGAAGACGCGGGCGGCTTGGTTAAGCGCCTGCGGGCGGGCGACGAACGGGCGCGCAAGGTGGCCGCGGTAATCCAGCGCCAGCGCCCGGACGTGCTGCTGGTGAATGAATTTGATTTTGATGCAGCCGGCGAGGCCGCCGATCTGTTCCAGTCGCTGTACCTGGCGGTGGGACAGCACGGTGAGCAGCCGATCGAGTTCCCGTACCGCTACTTTGGTCCGGTGAATACCGGCGTACCCAGCGGGCTGGACCTGGACCAGGACGGTAGCGTGGCGGTTGATGGCCGGCGCTACGGCAATGATGCCTGGGGCTACGGCCTGCACCCGGGCCAGTACGGCATGCTGGTGCTGTCGCGCCATCCGATTGACTCCGCCGCCGTTCGCAGTATCCAACAGCTGCGCTGGAGCCAGATGCCGCAAGCCCTGGCGCCGGTGGACCCCGACACCGGAAAACCCTGGTACCGCGAGCCGACGTGGGCGAAGTTACGACTCAGCTCGAAGTCCCACTGGGACGTGCCGGTGGACACGCCGCAGGGCCGCATCCATTTCCTGGTGGCACACCCCACGCCGCCGGTGTTCGACGGCCCCGAGCGCCGCAACGCTGCGCGCAACCACGACGAGATCCGCCTGTGGGCGGAATACATCACTCCCGGCGAAAAACCTTGGCTGTGCGATGACGCTGGCTACTGCGGTGGACTGGATGCGGACGCGCGCTTCGTGATCGCCGGCGACTACAACGCCGATCCGGCCGGCGGCGGCAGCCTGCCCGGCGCCATTCACCAACTGCTGGAAAACAGCCGCGTGCTGCGCCACGCCACGCCGCGCAGTGAAGGCGGCCTGGCGGCTTCGCAGGGCAGCCCGGCGACCGGCACTTCCGGTGCGCACCACACGGCTACGTTCGGACCCAGAAACGGCAATTTCCGGGTGGATTACGTGCTGCCTTCGGTGGGCCTGCCGGTCTCCACCAGCGGCGTGTTCTGGCCGATGCCGGGCGAGACTGGCGCCGACTGGGTGGATGCCACCGACCACCGCCTGGTCTGGGTGGACGTGGTGCCCGCGCCGAAGTAACGGCCGGACACACCTGCCTCAGCTGAAGGGCTGTAGGGCAACGCTCAAAGCAGCCGCCGACCGCCGCGCCTTGGCGCGGGCCTCATCCACATCCACACCGCGCGCCAGCGTCACCGCGACGCGCCGTTGCCCCTCCACCCGCGGTTTGCCGAACAGGCGCAAGCCGGTGTCGGGCTCGGCCAACGCAGCATCCACGCCACTGAATGCGGGCACGCCGTGGCCCTGCGCCAGCACCGCACAGGAAGCCGACGGCCCCAGCGTGGCGATGTTGGGAATGGGCAGGCCCAGGATGGCGCGCGCGTGCAGCGCGAACTCGCTGAGCTCCTGCGAAAGCAGCGTCACCAGGCCGGTGTCGTGCGGCCGCGGCGAGACTTCACTGAACCAGACCTCGTCGCCGCGCACGAACAGCTCCACGCCAAACAGCCCCCAGCCGCCCAAGTCGTCGGTGATGCGCCGGGCGATGTCGCGCGAACGCTCCAGCGCCAGCGCAGACATCGGCTGCGGCATCCAGCTTTCGCGATAGTCGCCGTCCACTTGAAGGTGGCCGACCGGATCGCAGTAGCTGGTGCCGTCGCGATGGCGAACCGTCAGCAGCGTGATCTCGTACTCGAAGGCGACGAAGCCTTCGACGATGCAGCGCCCCTGCCCTGCGCGGCCGCCGGACTGGGCGTAGTCCCACGCCGCGTCCACCTGGTCGGGGCGGCGCACGGTGCTTTGGCCCTTGCCTGACGACGACATCACCGGCTTCACCACGCACGGCAGGCCAATGGCGGCAACGGCCGCACGGTACTGCTCCAGCGTGTCCACGAATTGATAGGGCGAGGTGGGCAGGCCCAGGGTCTCGGCGGCCAGTCGGCGGATCCCTTCGCGGTCCATGGTGAGGCGCGCCGCGCGCGCGGTGGGCACTACGCGCAGGCCGGTTTCCAGCTCCAGGTCCACCAGGGTCTGGGTGTGGATGGCCTCGATCTCGGGCACCACCAGGTGCGGGCGCTCGTGGGCAATCAGATCGCGCAGCGCGGCGGGATCGAGCATGTTCAGGGTGTAGCTGCGGTGCGCCACTTGCATGGCCGGGGCGTTGTCATAGCGGTCGGCGGCAATCACTTCCACGCCCAGCCGCTGCAGCTCGATGGCTACCTCCTTGCCCAGTTCACCCGACCCGAGCAGCAAGACGCGGCAAGCGTTGGCGGATAGAGGCGTTCCAAAGTGTGCGGGGCTCGGCGTGGACATGGCGTTTTCGGGGCGATGGGCGGGCGGCAATTGTAGCGCTGCGCGCGGTTTTTCCGGAGCGAGGTTTCTGTCATGCTCGGGCACGAAATGCGCATGCATCGATTTCTACTCTCGCTGATCCTCCTGGTTCCCTGCGTGGCGCTCGGAGCCCGCTGGACCGGTCCCGAAGTAGTGGGCCTGGTCACCGACGAGGCCATGGATGAAATCAGCGGACTGGCCGCATCAAGGACGTTTCCCGGCCGCTACTGGGCGATGAACGACAGCGGCAACCGCCTGGCCCTGCACCTGATGGATGCACGCGGCCAGCGCGAGGGCAGCGTGGCCGTGCAGGGCGCCGGCAATGTTGATTGGGAAGACTTGGCTTCGTTCGAACTCGAGGGCCGCAACTACGTGCTGGCCGCCGACACCGGCGACAACGGCGGCATCCGCCAGGAGCTGGCGCTGTATGTTTTCGAAGAGCCCAGCACGCTGGACGCGCCCGCCGTGCTGGCCTGGACAGTGCGCTTTCGCTGGCCCGACGGTCCGCGCGACTGCGAGGCGGTGGCGGTGGATGCCGCACGTGGCGAAGTGCTGCTGGTCTCGAAGAAGCGCGTCCCGGCCGAGTTGTTCAGCGTTCCCCTGGCCGCCTCGGCCGACATACAGACGGCGAAGCTGCTGGGCACGCTTTCGGGCATCGAGCAGCCAACCGCCGGCGACCTTGCCCGCAGTCCCATCTACGGCCGTTACCGCGCCCAGGTGACGGGTGCCGACCTGAGTCCCAATGGCCGGGTGCTGGCGGTGCTGAACTACCGCGCGGTGCATTTCGTGGTGCGCGGCGCCGACGGAGATTGGGCGCCGGCCCTGGCCGCCCCGCTGCCGCAGCTGCGCCTGCCCTGGATTCCCCAGGCCGAGGCCATCGCGTTTTCGCTGGATGGGCGCAGCCTCACCATCGCCAGCGAGCAGTTGCCCTCACCGATCGTTCGGTTCCGGGTCGAGAAGAACCCATAAGTTATTGATCGTAAATGCTTTGGCGTTCCGTATTGGCCGCATAGAACCCGTCGCTTGCAGTTTGATATCTTTATGATATCTTCCGCTCACCACTCGGGAGATCGGTCATGAAAGAGCTGTCGCGTAACTCGTTTTCAGGTATCCCCACCCTGCTGGGCTTGCTGCTGGTCTTGGCGGGGGTCGTCATGCTGTTCCTGTATGGCATCAGCCAGCCCTATGGGCCCGCCATAGCGGCGGCGGTGGTGTTTGGCGCCATCACGGCGTTCATGACCGCCGGCTTCTACATGGTGGAACCTAACCAGGCCGCGGTGCTGAGCTTGTTCGGGAAATACGTGGGCACGGTCAAGGACCAGGGCCTGCGCTGGAACAACCCGTTCTACTCGGCCAAGAAGATCAGCCTGCGCGCGCGCAACTTCGAGAGCAGCAAGCTCAAGGTCAACGACCTGGAGGGCAACCCGATCGAGATCGGCGCCGTGGTGGTGTGGCAGGTGCTGGATTCGGCCGAGGCGGTCTACAACGTGGATGACTTCGAGAGCTTCGTGCACATCCAGTCCGAGGCCGCCCTGCGTGCCATGGCCACCAGCTATCCCTACGACCAGCACGAGGAAGGCAAGATCTCGCTGCGCAGCCACGCTTCGGTAATCGCCAAGCACCTCTCCGAAGAGATCCAGGAGCGCTTGGCGCAAGCCGGCGTGATGGTGTCCGAGGCGCGCATCAGCCACCTGGCTTACGCCCCCGAAATCGCCCAGGCCATGCTGCAGCGCCAGCAAGCCGGGGCCATCATCGCCGCGCGCACGCTCATCGTGGAAGGCGCGGTGAGCATGGTGGAAATGGCCCTCGCACAGCTCTCGGCCCGCAAGGTCGTTGAGCTTGATCCCGAGCGCCGCGCCGTGATGGTGAGCAACCTGCTGGTGGTGCTGTGCGGCGAGCGCGGCACCCAGCCGATAGTGAACGCCGGCAGCATTTACTGAGCCGGCCGTGGCTGCGTCCGCGCTTCCACGGCACTAACCCATGTCCGAGAAAAAAGCCTATCCGCTGCGGATCAACGCCCAGGTGCTGGAGACTCTCCAGCGCTGGGCCGACGACGAACTGCGCTCGGTGAACGCGCAAATCGAGTACGTGCTGCGCGACGCCCTGCGCAAGGCCGGGCGTCTGAAGGCGGACGATGTTCCGCCCACGACCCCGCCGTGATGACAGGAGCACCCGCATGAGCACCGATCGCCGCCTCGCGCTTTCACCCTTGGGAAAGGCCCCGGTGTGGTTCGCGCTGATCATGGGAACCGTCGTTCCGGTCACCACCGCGCTGGCTCTGTGGGTGCCTTTCAGCGATGGCAAGGTGTCCGCGCTGATGATGCTGATGGCGCAGGCAATGGTGGGCCTGGTGGTGCTGGCGTGCACCCTGCCGCTATGGCGGCGCGAGGCCAGCTTCGACGGTGAGCGCCTGCAGGTAAAAGCGGCTATTTACACCCGGCGCGCGCCGCTGGCGGAGTTCCAACTGGACCAGGCGCAGGTGGTGAACCTGAAGGAAAGTTCGGCCTTGAAGCCATTTTGGAAGACCAACGGCTACGCGCTTCCGGGCTTCTCGGCCGGGCATTTCCGCCTGCGCGACCGTCGCAAGGCGTTCTGCCTGATCACCGATGCGACCAAGGTGCTGGCCCTGCCCCATGCCGATGGGCGGGTGTGGCTGCTGGGACTGGAGCACCCGCAGGCCGTGTTGGATATCCTGCGTCGAAGCGCCAGGTGATTTCCGCGCCCTTCTGCGGCCATTTGCCCAACCAAAGGTGAACGCCATGACCCTGATCTTTGTTCTGATTGCGCTAGCTGCAGCGGTCTTGTTCCTGCTGGTGTGGTTCGCCAAGAGTGGCGGCCGGAACAAGAGCGGCGGCCGGAAAGCGACCCGTCGCGATGACAGCGACAGCAGTTTCCTCATGTTTGGCGGCGCTGATGTCGGCAGCCGCGGGCGCGGCGATACCGATGGCGACGGGCGTTCTCCGGACGCGTCCCCTGGCGATGGCAGTGGCGATGGCAGTGGCGATGGTGGCGGTGGTGGCGGTGATGGCGGTGGCGGTGGTGGCGACTAAACGCTACCGCCCCCGCGCGACGGCGGCTAAGCTGCAGCCATG
>JANNQY010000234.1:0-3241 GCA_031400995.1 Lysobacteraceae bacterium | reverse complement strand
TGGACGTGGCCTGCGGCGAGGGTGCCCTGCGCCTGCATTCGGTGCAGCGCGAAGGCGGCCGGCCGATGGACATCGCCGCCTATCTCAACGGTCGCCCGGCGCTCAAATCCCCATGAATTCCCCCGCTGGCGCCGCGCTGCGGGCCCGCGCTGCGCGCGTGCTGGTCGCGGTGCTGGGCGAGGGGCGCTCGCTCAAAGCGGTGCTTGCCGGCGTGCTGCCGTCGGTGTTCGACAGCCGCGACCGCGCCCTGCTCGAAGCCATCTGCTTTGGCGCGCTGCGCCACCGCCGCCGCTACGAATTCGCGCTGTCGCAGTGGCTGGCCAAGCCCTTGGCCACGCGCGACTACCCGGTGCACTGCCTGCTGCTGGTGGGTCTGGCGCAGCTGGATGCGCTGGGCTTGCCGGCCCACGCGGCGGTGGCCGCGACGGCCGAGGCCACGCGCGAACTCGGCCGTCCGCCGCTGGTGGGCCTGGTGAACGCGCTGCTCCGACGCGCCAGCCGCGAGCCGCTGCCCACCAGCAGCGATCCGGCGATTGCCACCAGCCATCCCGACTGGTTGGTGGAAGCCTTCTCGGCCGATTGGCCCGACGAACTTGAAACCATGCTGGAAACGAACAATCGCCCGGCCCCGATGTGGCTGCGGGTGAATCCCGGCCAGCTCGGCATCGATCGCCTGCTGCGCTCGCTCCGCGAAGACGGATTGGACGCCTCACCAACGCCGCTGCTGCCCAATGCCGCGCGGCTGGAGACGGCGATGCCGGTGGAGCGGCTGCCGTTCTGGCACACCGGCGCGGTGAGCGTGCAGGACGGCGCCGCGCAGCTGGCGGTACTGGCGCTGGACCCGGGGCCCGATGAGCGCGTGCTCGATGCCTGCGCTGCACCCGGCGGCAAGACCACCCAGATCGCCGAGCGCCTGTTCGGGGGCGAAGGCGAGCTGCTGGCGCTGGATATCGAATCGCGCCGGCTGGAGCGCGTGGTCGAGTACCTCCAGCGCCTCGGCCTGGATTACCCGCGCGTCCAGGTGCAGCTGGCCGATGCCGGAGCCCCGGAATCGTGGTGGGACGGCCGGCCCTTCGACGCCATCCTGCTGGACGCGCCGTGTTCCGCCACCGGCATCATCCGCCGCCAGCCCGACATCAAGTGGCATCGGCGCGCGGCGGATATTCCCGCGCTGGTGGCACTGCAGGCGCAGCTGCTGGATGCGCTCTGGCCGCTGCTCAAACCCGGCGGCCGGCTGCTCTATGCCACCTGTTCGGTGCTGCGCGATGAGAACGAGCGCCAAGTCACCGCCTTCCTGGCGCGAACCCCAGACGCGGCGGCGACGCCGCTGGACGAGCGCTTCGGGCGCGTGAGCGGTGCCGGCCGGCAGCGCCTGGCCGGTGAAGACGGCATGGATGGATTCTTCTACGCACTGCTTCAAAAGCAGCGCTGACCCCCGCAGCGGTAGGTCATCGCGGCAATGCTATCTTCCGCGTTGATGACGCCCGCCGATCGCCGCCAAGCCTGGATTTTCTTCGCCATTGCGCTGGCGGTGCTGGGCGCTGGATTCGGCCTGCGCGACCCTTGGCCCGCCGACGAGCCGCGCTTCGTGCTGGTGGCCAAGCAGATGGTGGAAAGCGGCGACTTCCTGTTTCCCCACCGCGGCAGCGAGCTGTATCCCGACAAGCCGCCGCTGTATTTCTGGCTGCTCTCGCTGGCCTACGGCTTGGTGGGCAGCTGGCGCTGGAGTTTCCTGCTGCCGTCGCTGCTGGCCGGGATGGGCACGCTGGGGCTTACCTACGACCTGGGGCGACGGCTGTGGACGCCGCGCGCCGGGCTGTGGGCGGCGACGGCGGTGCTGGTGAGTTTCCAGTTCGTCTACCAGGCCAAGCGCGCGCAGATCGATCCCACCTTGCTGCTGCTGACAACGCTGGCCTTTTATGGCCTGTGCCGGCATTTGCTGCTGGGTCCGCACTGGCGCTGGTTCTGGTTCGGGTGTTTCGCCGCGGGGTTGGGCGTAATCAGCAAGGGCGTGGGCTTCCTGCCGCTGCTGGCACTGCTGCCGTTCGCGGTGATGGCGCGCATGGGCTGGCGCGGGCTGGCGCCGCTGGGTGTTGGCAATGGCTGGCGCTGGGCCGGCGCCGCGCCAGCTTTCCTGGCCGCCATTGCGATCTGGCTGGTACCGGTGTTGGCCGTGGGACTGACCAGCGGCAATCCCGAGCATCAGGCTTACCTGCAAAACATCCTGTTCAAGCAAACGGCACAACGCTACGTGGACCCGTGGCATCACTACGCGCCGCCCTGGTATTTCCTGCAGGTGGTGGCGCTGTACTGGCTGCCGTTCTCGCTGGCGCTGCCGTGGCTGGTCAAGCCGTGGGCGCAGGCCTGGCGCGAGCGCGATGCCCGCGTCTGGCTGCCGCTGGCGTGGGCGCTGCTGGTGCTGGCGTTCTTCAGCGCCAGCGCCGGCAAGCGCGACATGTACATCCTTCCGGCGCTGCCGGCGCTGGCGCTGGCGGCGGCGCCGTTCCTGGACGGGATTGCGGGGCGCGCAGGATTCCGGCGCGCGGTGCTGGGCTTGGTGCTGGTGCTGTCGGGCGCGCTGCTGGCCGCGGGTTTGGCCGCGCTGTTCGGCAGCCCGGGCTTCGAGACCAGGCTGGTGGCCGAGCGCGGCCTCGGGGCGGAGGCGCGCTGGCTCTGGGTAATGCTGGCCGGCGTGGGTGGGGTCGGGCTGCTCGCTGCGGGCGTTGGCCGGCTTCGCGGCGCGCTGGCTGCCTGCGCGCTGACGCTGGCTTTGCTGTGGCTGGGCTACGGCGGCGTAGTGCACCCGGTGCTGGATGAGGAAAATTCGGCGCGTGGCCTGATGCTGCGTGCGCGGACCTTGGCCGGGGAGGACGTGCAGATAGGCCTGGTGGACTGGAAGGAGCAAAACCTGCTGCAGGCGCGCGGCCCGGTCGCGGAGTTCGGTTTCCGGCAGACGCCAGAGGAGCAATTCACGCGGGGCCTGGCCTGGCTGCGGGCGGACCCTGCCCGGCGTGAACTGCTGGTGCAGCGTTCCGATACCTTGGCCTGCGTGTCGTTCACTGAATCCGGCGCTACCCGCCGCGTCGGCGTGGCCAACCGCCGGGAATGGTGGCTGCTGGACACCGACGCCGTGGCCGGCTGCCCCTGAGCCTGCCCCGCGCCGCCGCCGCGGGTAGACTAGCCGCATGAAAATCCTGATTCTCGGCGCCGGCCAGGTGGGCACGTCCGTAGCCTCGGCCCT
>JANNQY010000233.1:0-16054 GCA_031400995.1 Lysobacteraceae bacterium | reverse complement strand
ACCTACCTGCTGCGCGTCGGCGCCGGCGTGCGCCCCGGCGTGCATGTGAACAGCGCCCGCGCGGAAGACGGCAGCGCGGTGTCCAACGTCGCCACCGCCGAAGTGGTGCTGGTGGGCGAGCCGCTGCTGGATGAAGCGCTGATCCTGGGCACCGTGTTCGACGACCGCAACGGCAACGGCGCGCAGGACACCGCGGCGCTGGACAAGGTGCAGCTGACGGGCGGCTTCAGCGCCGCAGCCTACGTGGCCAACTCCACCCGCATCAACCGCGGCCAGGGCGAGCAGCCCGAGCCCGACGCCAGTGCGCCGATGCTGCACGGCCTGTCCCTGGGCAGCGTCTCGGCCCGCCAGTCCGACGCCGACCTGGCCAGCGCGCACCAGGTGGTGATCAGCCAGACCCTGAGCCGCCTGGACTTCACCGACGACCTGGTGCTCAGCGCCAATGGCGGCGTGCAGCTGCGCATGAACGCCGCGGGCGAAACCACCGTGGACACCGGCGACGGCGGCGCGGTGCCCAAACTGGAGCGCCGCGTCAGCCAGGTGCAGGACGGCTACCGCGTGGACTACGTGCTGCGCAACGAGGCCGTGGCCGAGCGCGGCGTGCCCGGCGTGCGCATCGCCACCGTGGACGGCCTGCTGGTGGAGACCGACGCCTACGGCCGCTTCAGCCTGCAGGGCGTGGAAGTGGGCAGCAGCGGCCGCGGCAGCAACTTCATCATGAAGGTGGACCCGGTGACGCTGCCGCCGGGCACTGAGTTCACCACCGACAACCCGCTGGTGCGCCGCGTCACCCCGGGCCTGCCGGTGCGCATGGACTTCGGCGCCAAGCTGCCGCCTGGCCGCGTTGGCGGCGGCCCCCGCGCGCAGGAGATCGAGATCGGCACCATCTTCTTCCAGCCCGAGAGCGCGCAGGTTCGGCCGGCGTATGCGCCGGTGGTGACCAAGATGGCCGAGCAGGTGCGCGCGCATCCCGACACCGAGATCGTGATCGCCGCCAGCGGCGAGACCTCGGCCCTGGCCTATGACCGCGCCAAGGCGGTGCAGTCGGCGCTGCAGGCGGTACTCACGGCGGACGAGGCGCAGGCGCTGCGCGTTAGCCTGCGCGGCGACCTGGCAAATCCGGACAGCACCTTGCTCTCGTTGGGGCTGCAGCCCGAGCTTGGCGAAGTGCTGTTCGACACCGACCAGGCCACGCTGCGGCCCGAATTCGCGCCGGTGATCGCCCGCCTGGCCGACGACATCGAGCGCTGGGTTGCCTCCGGTAAGCCGGCCGTGATCTCGGTGGTGGGCCACGCCGACCGCCGGGGCGCCAAGGCCCATAACGATGCGCTCGGGCTGCGTCGCGCCAAGGCCGTGTATGACGCCATCGCGGCCCAGCTTGCCCCCGAAGCGCGGGCGGCTCTGCGCGTGGAAATCAGCGCCGATCCGGCCGCGCCCGTGGCTCAGCCCGGGGGCACGCCGTGAACGCGATGAAAGCAACTGTGCGCCGTCGCGCCCTGGCTACCCTGCTGGTCGGCGTAGGCATGGGCGCGTTCGCGCTGCCGGCGTGGGCGCAGGAGCCCCCGGCGCCGACGCCCGCTGCCAATACCGCTCAAGCCGTGGACTGCAGCGGCGATGAATGCACCTCCGACGAGGGCGCCGTGATCCGCATCCGCACCCGCGGCGCGCGCGGACCGGTGACCGAACCCGGCGCCAGCGGCACGCAGGCTCTGGCGCCCGACCGCCGCGTGAGCGTGCAGGCCGCCGAGCCAGGCAAGGCGGTGGCCGTGGGCCAGTGGACCGTGCAGTTGCCCGATGGCGGCGTGCTGTGGGTTACCGAAGACCCGAACCTGGGCCAGGCGCAGTTCAACGTCTCGGCGCCGTCGCTGGTGCCTTTCGATGGCAGCACCATCACCCAACCGGTGCGCTTCTACGCCTTCAACAACTACCCCGCCTTCATCGAGCGTTCGGAGGTGCTGATATTCCGCGCTATCGACGTGGACTTGGTGACGCCGCTGGCCACCGTACCGCTGGAAAACGGCGGTGTCAGCGAAACGATGTGGGATGGCGCGCTGCCCGCAGGCTTGTCGCTGCGCCAGGGCGACGAGTTGGTGTACATCGTGCGCGCCCACGGCGCCGACGGCGCGGTGGACGAGACCTTCCCGCGCCGCCTGCAGCTGGTGAAGCCCGAAGACGTGGAGCGCGGCCGCCAGCGGCTGCAGAACGCCACCGAGAAGAGCTTCGGCACCCGCCTGGACGCCGGCGAAGCCGAGCGCCTGAGCCTGGTGGACGCCAGCTTCGGCGAGAACAGCCTGCGCCAGCAGAACATCCCGCTGTACGGTTCGCGCGTGCGCATCCAGGGCCGCAACCTGCCCGAGAACGCCCAGGTCACCATCAACGGCCAGACCCAGCCGCTGGACCTGGAGCGAAAGCTGGTGGCCGAGTTCCTGGTGCCGGTGGGCAAGCATGCCTTCGAAGTAAAGATCGGCGGCGGCGCTGACGCCATCGTGCACACGCTGGACGTGGACGTGACCGGCAAGTACCTGTTCGCGGTGGCGCTGGCCGACGTCACTGCCTCGGGCAACGACGTCAGCGGCTCGATCGAACCGCTGGCCGGCGACGAGCGCTTCGACGACAGCTTCATCCTCGAAGGCCGGCTCGCGTTCTATCTGAAGGGAAAGATCAAGGGCAAATACCTGGTGACGGCGCAGGCCGACACCCAGGAGCGCGAAGTCAGCGAGCTGTTCAACGGCTTCTGGGACGCCGACCCGCAGGACATCTTCCGGCGCCTGGACCCGGACGCTTACTACCCGGTGTACGGCGACGATTCGGTCACCTACCGCGACGTGGACACCCAGGGCCGCATGTACATCCGCGTGGACTGGGACAAGAACCAGGCGCTGTGGGGCAACTTCTTCACCGGCATCACCGGCACCGAGTTCGGCCAGTACTCGCGCGCGCTGTACGGCGCGGCGGTGAACTGGCGCAGCCGCGACACCACCGACCTGGGCGACGCCAAGACCGAAGCGCGCGCCTTCGCCTCCGAAGCGCAGACCGCGGCCGGCCACGACCAGTTCCTGGGCACCGGCGGCAGCCTGTATTTCCTCAAGAACACCGACCTGCTGCCCGGCTCCGACCGCGTTGTGCTGGAAGTGCGCGACGCCAGCACCGGCCGCGTCGAGCAGCGCGTGGATCTGGCGCGCGGCGCCGACTACGACATCGACGAGATCCAGGGCCGCATCATCCTCAATCGCCCGCTCGCCCAGATAACCCGCGAAAACCTGCCCACGCTCACCCGCGACGCGCCGCTCGACGGCTTTCGCCAGATGCTGCTGGTGGACTACGAGTACGTTCCGGTGGGCCTGTTCGACGACGACCAGCTCAGCGCGGGCTTCCGCGGCCGGCGCTGGTTCGGGCAGCACGTGGGCGTGGGCGCCACCTACGTGGACGAGAACCGCCGGGGCGATGACTACACGCTACGCGGCGCCGACGTGACCCTGCAGCAGGGGCGCGGCACCTTCCTGCGGCTCGAGCACTCCGAGACCAAGGCCACCAGTGCGCCGGTGTTCTTCTCGGACAACGGCGGCCTGAGCTTCGACGAAATCAACGGCGGGCTCGGCCCGCGTTCGGGCGATGCCAATGCCATCGAGGCGCGTGCCAACTTCAAGGAGCTGGGCTGGACCGAGATGGATTGGTCGGCCGGCGCCTGGTGGCGTGACGTTGATTCGGGCTTCTCGGTGTCGCGCGCCGACACCGGCGCCGACATCGAGGAGTATGGCGCCGAGGTCTTGGGCCAGTTCACTCCGGACCTGGGCGTATATGCGCGCTTCAGCGAAGCCACCCGCGACGCCGAATCCCTGCGCCAGGCCCAGGTGACCGGCGAGTGGCGCATCAACGAAGCCTCTACCCTGAGCGCCGAACTGCGCCAGGTGGACGAGGACCGTCTGAGCGGCCAGGCCGTTGGCACCCTGGCGGCGGTGAAGTTCCAGCGGCGCATCAGCGACGCGTTCGACCTGTATGGCATCGGCCAGCTCACGGTGGACGACGATGGCGGCGCCTACGAGGACAATGACGCGTTGACGGTGGGTGCCAGCTATTTGTTCGGCGATCTCTCCACCCTGACCGCTGAAGTAACCACCGGCGATCGCGGCGACTCTGCCACGGTGGGCGCCGAGTACCGCCTGAGCCCCGATCATTCCCTGTACGGCGCGCTCACCTACAGCGGCGAACTGCGCGAGTATGACCCGCTGTTCAACACCCAGCAGAACACCGGCTGGACCTTGGGCCAGCGCTGGCGCCTGAACAACCAGGTGAGCGTGTTCAACGAAAGCCAGTTCCTGAAAGCGCCGCAGGAATCGGGCCTGGCGCACACCTTCGGCATGGATTTCTATCCGGGCCTGGGCTGGAACCTCGGCTTCACCCTGCAGCAGGCTGAACTTGATGCCAGCACCGGCCGCGTGGACCGCGACGCGGTGAGCGTGAGCGGCGGCCGCACCGACAACGACACCCAGTGGCAGAGTCGCCTGGAGTGGCGCGAAGACACCGGCGCCGAGCGGCGCACGCAGTGGGTGAGCACCAACCGCGTGCTGCACAAGCTCAACGAGGATTTCCGGGTCGCGGCGCGGATCAACTATTCCGAAACCGAGGACAAGAACAACGCCGCGGAAGGCGCCAAGTTCGTCGAGTCCAACCTCGGCTTCGCGTGGCGGCCTGCCGACAACACGCGCTGGGCGCTGCTGGGCAAGTACACCTACCTATACGACGTTTCGGCCTTCGAGCAGAATGGCTCCAACGTGGCCTTCTACGACCAGCGTAGCCACGTGCTGTCCACCGAGGGCATCTTCAAGCCCGGCGCGGAGTGGGAGTTCGCCGGCAAGGCCATGCGCCGCGAGGGCGAGGTGCGCTTTGGCCGCCTCACCGGGCAGTGGACCGATTCGGCGGCCACGTTCCTGGCCGCGCAGGTGCGCCGCGAGATCGCCGAGGACTGGCACGCGTTGGCCGAGTACCGCTTCCTGGACGTGCGCGACGGCGGCACCCGCCAGGGCGCGCTGTTGGGCGTGGACTACGACCTAAGCGAGCACTTCCGCGTTGGCGGCGGCTATAACTTCACCGACTTCAGCGACGACCTCACCAACTTCGACTACGACCACAAGGGTTGGTTCCTCAACTTCGTGGGGACCTACTGATCGTGGCTACCCTCTCCCGGCTGGCCATGGCGGCGCTCTGCGCAGCGCTGTTTTTGACGCCACACGGCGCGCAGGCGCAGGTGAAGCGCAACTTCGTCAACCTCAGCTTCGAAATACCCAACCTGCAGACGCCTGGCTGCCGGGTCTACATCGCTGACGACCAGGTACCTGGCTGGCGCACCACCCAGCCGCCGGGTCTTACCGAAAATGTTGGTGGCTGCGTCGTGCCGGGCGGATTTGCGCAGACGGCACCGCTGATTGAACTATGGCGCACACCGCGCAACAACAGCTCCGGCGGAGCGGTGATCGCACCCGAAGGCGTGCAGGTAGCCGAGCTGAATGCGGTGGTTGCCTCCCGCCTGTTCCAGGACGTGTGCTTGATCAACGGCGAGCAGGTGCGTTGGAGCCTCAACCACCGCGGCCGTGCCAGCGCCACCGTGCGCGACATTGCTACGTTCAGCTACAGCGTGGATGGCGTCATCATCACGCCGGTGGTGGAGATAGGCACCACCAACAACGGTACGTTCAACGCGCCCATCGTTTCCGTGGGCACGGGCAATCCCCCGGTGAACCCAGCGGGAAACACCAGCTGGGTGACGTATAGCGGCCAGTTCAATTACCCCGGACCCACCGGACGGGTGTTCATGGGATTTGCTGCGATCAGCGCCGCCGGCGGCGTGGCGACGGGCAACCTGCTTGATGACATCCGGCTGGAAGTGGCACCCCTGGTGGAGTTCACCGCGGCCAACAGCTCCAGCCCCGAGAACGTCGGCGGCAACCTGCCGCAGGTGCGCGTAAGCGGCACCATTTACACGCCCATCTCGGTGCTGGTGCGGGTGATAGGCGGCAGCGCAACCCTGGGCGTGGATTTCACCACGCCCAGCGGCACCGACCTGATCAGCATCGCGGTGCCGGTCGGCAACTACGACGGCACGGCGGGCACCGGCAGCCTGTTCACGGTGCCTATCACGGTGACCAACGACGGCAGCATCGAAGGCAGCGAGAACATCCTGTTCCAGATCCAGCCCTCGCCCGGCCCCATTCCCTCCTACGAGCGCTATTCCAGCCGCACCTGCGGCGCGCCCGCGCAGATTGACTGGGACTACACCATCACCGAGGACGACCAGGGCTTGACGCTGACCAAGAGCGTGGGCGGGCCGGTTTTGGTAGCCGCCAACGGTGCGCAGTTCGACGTGGTGTACACGCTTGAGGTTGCCAATCCGTCGGCAGCGGCGCTGGTCTACAGCCTCACCGACGCGCCCGGTTTCGACCCCGATGTGAGCCTGGATTCGGCCAGCTATACCCTCAACGCGGCGCCGGGCTCGGCGCTGTCGGGCAGCGGCCCGTGGCCCCTGGCCGCGTCGCGCAGCCTGGCGCCGGGCGCCACCGACACTTATCTGCTGACGGTGCGATTCACCGTGAACCGGGGCGGCAGCGTCGCCAACGATGGCTGCCAGAATCCCAGCGCGGCGGGAGCAGGCCTGCACAATCTCGCCAATCTGGTGCAGGACGCCAGTTCGGGCAACCCGGCGGTGAACTTCGCGGACTCAGCCTGCACGAACACCCCGACGCCCGCGTGGATCCGGCTGAACAAGCTCGTGGTAAGGCGCCTGCTGGCTGCCGATCAGTTCGAACTGCGGGTGCTGCAGGACGCGACCGCCACCGTGGTGGCTACCGGCATCACCACCGGCGCCGGCACCACCGCCAGCACCGGCGTGGTCGCGCGTCCTGCCGGAGAAGACATTCGCTTGAACGAAGCCCTGCGCGCCAATGGCACCGGTGCGCCCACCACGGCAGTGAACTACCGACCCACTATCGCCTGCACCAACGCCGGCGTGGCATTCACCGGACTGCCCAGCGGCCTCGCGACCAGCTTCGGCACCAACTCGGGCTGGCCGGAGTTCCTGCCGCCGGCTGGCGCCGACGTTGATTGCACCATCACCAACTCGCCGGTCACGGCCGATCTGCAGATCACCAAGACCAGTGCCGTGACCACCCTGCCTGCTGGCGCGCCCACCACCTACACCCTGGTGGTGTCGAACGTTGGGCCGGACACGGTCACCAATGCCATCGTGCGCGATCCGGCCAGCACCGGCCTGAGTTGCACCACTGCCGCGTGCAGCGCGGCCGGCGGCGCGTCCTGCCCGGCGCAAACCGGCGCGGCGCTGGTGACTGCGCTTCAGGCCGTCGGCGGCGCCACCTTGGCCACGGTTCCGTCTGGCGGTACCGCGACCATCTCTCTCACGTGCACCGTCACGGCCACCGGATTCTGAGCCCGGGAATGGCCATCACCGGCGCCTGGCGAATCTTCATCCTTGGCGCCCTGCTGTTGGCGGCGGGGAACAGCCAGGCGCAGTTCGCCACCGGCGGCACCGGCCTGCACAAGCCGCGGATTTTTTGGCTGGGCTGGGGGCCGGTGGGGCAAAACGTCTTCGCTGGCGCCACCATCAACCGCAGCTTCAATGTTGGCGGCTACAGCTTCGTCTCCACCTGCACGCTGTCCAATGCGGTCACCACGGCGGGCACCTCCACATCGCTCGCGGTGTACACGCCCGGCAACTGGCAGGGCGACGGCTTCGACGAGCTCTACAACATCGGCGGAAACCAGCCCGGCCAGGGCGCCAATCCCAATACGCTGAGCGTGGGTTTGGCGACATTTGCTTCCACCATCGAGTTCAACGTCACCTGCACCGCCACTTTCGACGGCCAGCCGTTTGCGCTGCGCGGCCTGGTGTATTCAGACGTGGAGGCCAGCGGCGGCGCCGAGTTCGTGGCCGCACGGCTCACCAACGGCGGCACCCTGCGCATCATCGACCAGATCAGCCAGTGCGGCCTGGCGTCGGGCGTGGTCACCACTACCGTGGGCGGCTTCCCCGAGGTCCAATTGAACGGCGCCGGCGGCAGCTGCGAGAACAACGCCAACCCGCTTCTGCGCGGCGGGCCGTCGCTGGTGGGCTTCATCGACGGCGCCACCACCGGGCGGCTGTCGCTGCGCGGCGGCGGCGGTTCGGCTATTGCCATCGGCGTCATCGCGCAGTTCGACTATTCCGAAGCCATTCCTGCTTCCTACGGCGTGGCGGTGCATCAGTTCGAGCAGCCCTTCACCGGCGGCGTGGCCACCGCTGGCGTGAACTTCAACAATCCCGCCAACCTCGCGACGCTGCAGACCAGCGTGCGCTTGGGCACACAACTGCAGCCCGACGCCGGCGTGATCCAGCCGGTAGGCAGCCCCGATGTGGACGCGCTGCCCAAGATCGCGGGGCCCGCCGGGCCGGGCTATGCCGATGTACCGTTGGCCAACCCGCTCGTGTTGGGCACCAGCACTTACACCATCAGCAACGTTGTGTGCGACGGCGGCGCGGCCTCGGTGGCGGGTTGGATCGACTTCAACGGCAACGGCAGCTTCGACAGCGCCACGGAACGCTCCGCCACGGCGAATTGCCCAGTGGGCCTGGCCAGCGTGGCGCTGACCTGGACCCTTCCAGCCGACTATCGCCCGCAGCGCACCAGCCACCTGCGTCTGCGCTTGTCACTCCCGGCTGACGCCGCCTCGCTGGCCAATGCCAACGGCATCTCCAACAGCGGCGAAGTCGAGGATTACCGGCTCCAGCTGCCCGGCCTAAGCGACCTGGCCATCACCAAGACCAACACCCCCGGGCTCAACGGCGAAGTGGACCTGCCAAGCGACTCGGTGAACGTGGGCGGCCAGACCACCTACACCCTCACCGCCACCAACCGCGGCCCCACCGCGGCCGACGGCAGCCTTCTCACCGACACGGCTAGTTCGGGGTTGAACTGCACCTCGGTGACGTGCGCTGCCAGCGCCGGCGCCGTTTGTCCGGTGCAAACGGGCGCAGCCCTGCTTGCAGCCCTCCTGGGAGCTGGCGCGGCCATCCCCACCCTGCCCAGCGGCGGCGTGGTCACGCTGCAACTTACTTGCGACGTGACGGCCACTGGACTGTGAAGTGCTTGGCTAAAGCTTCGAGTGCTCCAGCGGCCGTTCGCGGTGCATCAGGGTCCACTCGGCGTGTTCGGCCAGCGCCGCCTCGCCCAAGGTCCGCAGGATCTGCCGCTGCTCGTCTTCACTGGGGCTCTGCGCCAGCCGCCGCCGCGCCGCGGTGAAGATGCGCGCCATGAAGCGGTACTGCTTGATCAATTCCTTGTCGGCCTTCTTGTAGGCATAGGCCTCGTGCACCGCTGCGGTGAGCGACAGCACGCCCATCGCCGCCACCATCCAGCCCTGCACCTGGCCGTCCAGCCGCCGCGCCAGCAGTACCAGCAGCACGCTCAGGCTGATGCCCACCCACAGGCAGGCCGAAGCGAGCAGTTCGCTGCGCGCGTGATGGCGCGCGCGTTTCTCAGCGGTGGCGAGGTAATAGTCCAGCTGCCCGGGCGAGCCGGAACCGCCGATCCATTCGCGGATGACCGCAGCCAAGCCGTCGTACCCGGGTTCGGCCGGCACCCGCATGCCGGCCACGCTGGCGCCGCGCATCACGTTGCGGATCCAGCCCAGCTCCACGTCCTGCTTTTGCAGGAAGTTGTCGTGTGCGAACGAGGGCCGGCTGCTGTCCACGATGCCGGCGCGGCGCCAGTAGGACTGCACGCGCAGGCCTTCGGCCAGCGCGCGGTAGTCGATGTACTTGCGGTGCCATTCGCGCCGCTGGGCCAGGCCATTGATCACCACGCCGGTGGCGAACAGCCCCAGGAAGCCATAGAGCATCAGGTCCTGTGCGCCGGCGTCGGAATACAGGATGAAAGAAAAACCCATCAACGCCGTCACCAGGTAGGTGATCAACAGCACGCGGCTGACGCGGCGGCGATAAGTAGTGGCCAGCCAATCGGCACCGACGAACTGGCGCTGGACGGGGCAATGGGAGGCTTCCGCTGCCAGCGCGGCATCAATCTCGGTTTGGTAGCGGCGGCTGTCGGCCAGGAACTCGGCATGCCGTTGGAATACCTGCTTGAACGCGTCCGGAATGTCGACGTGCGTCTGGATGGCATCGCCGGACGTCAGCCAGCGGCCGTCGCCACTCACGCCGGCCGCGCTGCCCTCGCGCCCGGCCGGCAGGTGGTACACCAGCGTCTCTTCATCCAGGCCCAGGGTGACGGCCGCGACCTGACGGCGATCAATGGCCTCGGGCATGTGCCCGTGCAGATGGAACGACACTACCTGCGAGGTGCCGCCCAGCAGGCCGGATGCTTCGCCGTCCCACAGCGCCAGCAGGATGTGGCAATGGGTGGAGGCGAAAATTCCCGCTTGGGCGTACTGCAAGTCGCGCGCATGGCCCGTATGCGCCACCGCAGCGGCGCTGCTGTTGTCCAGGATGGGCAGCTCGATCACTTCCGCCGCGTTGCGCTGCTGGTCGAAGCTGTCCCGCGTCGCGCCGGGCTCGAAATCTTCGCGATACATGTCCATCGGCACCGGCAGCACGGCGATCACGCGCAGGCCCAATTCCATCGCCACCGCCGTCACCAGTTGGTCAGCGCCGGCCGCCAGCGGTGACAGCAGGCTCAGCGGCAGGCCCGGATAGTCGCGCTGCAGCGCCAGGAAGAAATCCCGCACCTTCAGCCGAAGCCATGGCAATTCCTCCACGCGCAGGTCGCGGTGGCCGGTGACGCCCACGATCAGGCCAACGTCGCTGGAGCCAGGCACCTGCGGGTAGCGCTGCGAATCAGACATGGTGTCCAATGCCTCTGCGAAACTGCTGTTCCATACTAAATGGGTTTGGTCGCGTCGGGGCGCTGGGCCGGACGGTCGATCCTGCCCGGCACGGAGAGCAAGCGATGTCCCGCTATGCCTGAAGCTGCGCCGCGCGCTTGGATACTGGGGCCGCGACGCCTGAGCTGTGAGCCGAATCAGCGCGCCCGGCCGAGCTCCAGCAGGAACAGGCCATCGCCGCCTTCACGCAGGCCGTAGCCCAATTGCATCGGGCCGATCCAGGAATCAAAGCCTAAGTAAATGCTGGCGTGCAGCTCGCTTTCGCCGTCACCAAAGTTCTGGCTACCGTCCCAGGTGCGGCCATACTCCAAGGTGCCGCCCAGGACCGCGGCGCGGCTGACCACGCGCCCAAGCTCATACGTGTAGCCGACGTAGCCGAGCGCGAAGTTCTCCGCCAGCTTCTCGCTTGGGCGGTAGCCAGCGAAGCGGGTGAGGCCGCCCAGGCGGAACTGGCTAGGCAGCGGGATAGGGTCTTCGCTGGAGCCGCCGTAGCGCGCGCCAAAAAAGGCCGAATGCTTGCCGATGGCCAGCGCATGCAGTCCCTCGGCCGCCACCTGGTCGAACGAGGTGTCGGCGCCCAGCGCGCTGCGCGACACCACGTAGCCCAGTTCGCCATAGCTGCCCTTGCGCGGCAGGAAGCGATTGTCGATGCGGTCATAGGTAAGCTTCAGCTCCGCCTCGCCCTGCTCGTACTCGATGCCGTCGAACCGCGGGTCGCCCAACTCCAGCTCGATCTCGCCACTACGGCGGCGCCAGCCGATCGTGGCGGCGCCGAAGTTGCTGAACTCCCGGCCCACCGCCACCTCGATGCCCACGCTGGGCACGCTGTAGGTGGCCAGGCGTTCGCCATCTTCAAACAGGCTGACTATGGGGCTCTGGTAGCTGAGGCTGCTGTTGGTGAAGTAGCGGCTGCCGGCACCCAGCGGCTGGTAGTACCCCAGCAGCAGGGCAGTCTCGTCGCCGATCTGCGCCAGCGCGCGCAGTTCGCCGCCGGCGGGGTTGATAGGCGAGCGCAGCACGCCAAAGCGCAGGTTCACCAGGAACTCGCCGCTGAAATCCGAATACATGTTCAAACCGGCTTCCAGATAGTTGGGGCCGTGGCTGTGCGGGATCACGGTGACTACCACACCGTTCTTGTCACCTTCGTGCACCAAGTCGTAAGTAGCCAGGGTCAGGGTCTCCAGGCCGTACATGCGCTGGAGGCTCCTCGCCAATCGGTCGGCGTCCAGCGGCTCGCCCACGGCAACATCGAGCTTGGCCAGCAGCACCGCATCGTCATAGCGCGTGCGGTTGTCCAGGCGGACGAACTCAATCACGGGCGGGCCGGTGTCTGGCGCTGGCCGCGCGGCGACCATGGCGTTGAACTTGGCCATGTCCAGGCCAAGCGACGCCAATCGCGGCCGGATCGCTTCCGCTGCCAGCTCACCAATCGCCAATGTCTCGTCGATTTTTTCGAAGTCGCTGGTGGAGACGTCCATGCCCAGCGGCGGCACCACCAGGATGTCGGTGGGCTTGAGGGTGCGAACTTGCTCCACCGTGCTGCCCACCGTGAGGAAGCCGCTTATTTGCTCGACGATGCTGAACAGGCTGGCGCCGCTGTCGAGCTTGGCCAAGGGCGTTCCCACATCCACCGCGATCACGATGTCCGCGCCCATCGCGCGCACCACGTCCACCGGCAGCTGGTTGGCCAGGCCGCCGTCCACCAGCACCTGGTCGTTGATCACCAGGGGATTGAAGATGCCCGGGATGGACATGCTGGCGCGCATGGCCATGGCCAGGTTGCCGTCCGCCAGCACCACGGCCCGGCGGGTATTGAGGTCGGTGGCCACGGCGCGGAACGGGATGGGCAGGCTGTCGAAATCCGGGCGCAGCGCCACCGGCTCGGTCAACGACTCGAGCAGCAGCAGCACGCGTTGGCCCGAGAGCACGCCAGGCGCGAACTTGATGCCTTCGCTGCCGATGCCCGGCTTGACGGGCAGCAGCGACAGGTCGTCGTCGCGCTTGCGCCGGTACGAGCGCTCGGGCCGCTCCAGGCGGTCGTTGAACATGCGCACCCAGTCGGTGGCGCGCAGTTCGGCTTCAATTTGGTCCGCGGACATTCCGCTGGCATAGAGCCCGCCCACCAGCGCACCCATGCTGGTTCCGGCGATGCAGTCCACCGGTATTTTCTGGCGCTCGAGCTCCTTGAGGATGCTGACGTGGGCAAAGCCGCGGGCGCCGCCGCCACCCAAGACCAGTCCAATACGCGGGCGGTTGTCGCCGGGTTCGCGCGTGCCGCAGGAGGTGGCTTCCGCTGCTGCGGCCGCCGACGGAAGCAACAACGCGCACAGCAACACAAGGGAGGCACGGGTCATGGGGGAGCTCCGAAAGTATCGGTATTGTTTCGCATTGTGCCCGGCCTGCCTACCTTCGCTGTAACCGGCTTCGGCGTGCGTGTCTGGCATCATTCCGAAAGGATTTGTCGCGGGTCCCGACCCATAGGGCAATGGTCGAAGGTTACCGGGATGCCGTGGGCGCCCAGTACTGCCGAAAACTGCCGCTGACGCGCCTGGAAGTGTTCGAACGCGCGGTCGAGCTGGCTGATGTCGGCGCCGGCGGGTGCGAAGCCGTTTTCCACCCAGGCCTCCACGTCCAGCAGCGCCATCCGCACCTCGCCATTGGCGTAGCGCACCAGCGGCTCGGGCGGTTCATCCAGCCATTGCTCGGACTCCGGGGCCAGCAGCGCGGCCTCCACCAGCGGCCACAGTGGCGCCAAGCCGGCGTGTTCGTACTGCAGCGACATCATGGCCGCCAGGTCGTTGAGCGTGAGCAGGCGCGCGTGCTCCACCGACACGCCGAAGGCCTCCTGCGCCAGCAGCGCGGTGTCCGCGGCCACCATGCCGCGGTCGAGCAGTACCTGTTCCAGCTGGTCGCCGACGGCGGCCACGCGCGCGGGATCGCCGCGCAGCAGCAGGGGCAGCAGCCGAAGCGGGCCTTGGGCGTGTTCGGACGACGGCTGCAGGGTGCCGGGCAGCCCGCCAGTTCCGCCACCGAAGCCAAGTACGCGGCCGCCGGCGGCCCCGGGGGCGCGCGCCACCCAGCGCTCGATCTCGGCGTGCAGCGGATAGGCCGGGCGCAGCAGTTCCACCGGGTCGAACAGGGCGGCGACAAGGCCCAGGTCCAGCGCCGCGGCGTCGGGCACCAGCGCGGCCAGGTCGCGCGCCACCAGCACCGCCACTGCGCCCGCGGATTCGGGCGTCAGCACCTGCCGCCCGGGCGCTGCGCCGGGCGTGAGTTCAATGGCCAAGGCGGCTGGAAAGCTGAGAATAGAGTGGGGCATGGGCCTGCATACGGGGGCGTCGGGTTATGCTTCGTATCATACGCGTCGCATTGTTCCAGCCAGGAGTGAACCCCGATGTTGCCCACCCGTCGTGTCGCCATCCTAGGCGGCGTCCGCATCCCCTTCTGCCTCAACAACACCGCCTACCACGACGTGGGCAACCTGGGCATGTCCATCAAGACCCTGGGCGCGGTGGTGGAGAAGTTCAAGCTGCACGGCGAGGTGCTGGGCGAGGTGGCGATGGGCGCGGTGCTCAAGCACAGCAGCGACTGGAACCTGGGCCGCGAGGCGGCGCTGTCCTCGGGCCTGTCGCCGGCCACGCCGGGCATTACCCTGCAGCGGGCCTGCGGCACCGGCTTGGATACCATCATCACGGTGGCCAACAAGATCGCGCTGGGCCAGATCGACGCGGGCATCGGCGGCGGTTCGGACACCACCTCGGACGTGCCCATCGTGGTGAGCAAGCGGCTGCGCCGGCGCCTGCTGGACGCCAACATGGCGCGCAGCTTCGGCGCGCGGCTCAAGGCGTTCAAGGGCTTCAAGTTCAAGGAATTCACGCCCGAGTTCCCGGGCGTGGGCGAGCCGCGCACCGGCAAGTCCATGGGCGAGCACTGCGAGCTGATGGCCAAGGAGTGGCAGATCACCCGCGACGCGCAGGACGAGCTGTCGGCCGCGTCGCACCGCAACGCCGCCGCCGCCTACGAGCGAGGGTTTTACAGCGACCTGGTGGCGCCCTTCCGCGGCCTGGAGCGCGACAACATCCTTCGCCCCGACACCTCGCTGGAAAAACTCGCCACGCTCAAGCCGGCCTTCGACAAATCGTCGGGCCAGGGCACGCTGACCGCCGGCAATTCCACCCCACTCACCGACGGCGCGTCGGCGGCGCTGCTGGCGTCGGAAGCCTGGGCCCAGGCCCACGGCCTGGAAGTGCAGGCCTACCTGGTGGACGCGCAGGTGGCGGCGGTGGATTTCGTGCACGGCGAGGGCCTGCTGATGGCCCCGGCCTGGGCGGTGTCGCAGCTGCTGACGCGCAATGGGCTCACGCTGCAGGATTTCGATTTCTACGAAATCCACGAGGCTTTTGCCGCGCAGGTCCTCTGCACGCTCAAGGCGTGGGAAAGCGAAGAGTTCTGCAAGACCAAGCTGGGCCTGGACAAATCGCTGGGCAGCATCGACCGCAGCAAGCTCAACGTCGTCGGCAGCTCGCTGGCCCTGGGTCATCCGTTCGCCGCCACCGGCGCCCGCATCGTCGCCACTGCCGCCAAGCTGCTCAAGGAAAAAGGCCAGGGCCGCGCCCTGATCTCCATCTGCACCGCCGGCGGCATGGGCGTAGCCGCCATCGTCGAACGCTGAGATTTCCGCGCTCCCCTGCTTTCCTTGCGGCTGTTTCATCCGGCGCCGTGGTCACCGCGGAGACGAGCGTCGCTGCTATATCTGGCGCCGTTGTCACCGCGGAGGCGAGCATCGCCTCCTGCTCAGTGAAGCCTTTTATTTCGCAGGAGACGACGCTCGCCTCCACGGCGCCCCCGGTGCGGGGCGTTGCGGTTGGCTGATCGGCACCACGGGAAGTTCGTCGCGGTTTGCTTGCGCCTGTGGCAGCGCGCTACTTCACGCGTCATCTTTCCTGCCGATCCGGCTTGGTTGAATCGTCGCCTGCTTCGAGGGTTGACCTTGCCTAGCGCGGCGCGTCCCTACGGACGCTTTTAGGATGCTGCGGCGCAAGGTCGAGTGTGCGGGCCAGTCCTACGTCCTCGCCCTCGCGGCGCCAAGAACGAATCAAGAACGGTGTCAGAGTGAGTTCCTGGAACTCACTCTGACACCGTTCTATAATACTTTGGATCCGGTGTGCCC